>JAGCEE010000209.1 GCA_017650795.1 Clostridia bacterium
GACCATTTGAATCACAATGGGAATTAAATATGAACTTTTTAATGGGCAACCAATACTGTGGTGTTGGCTTTGGAGGAGACGTATTAGAATACGACAAGCAGTTTTTTTGGCAAGAACGTGAAGTGTTTAATCATATTGCAAGCATAATAGATATGAGGCTCGCCAAATTAAATAGAGTTAGGCCAACAATGACGGTTGTTCCAACATCAAATGACGAAAGCGATATAAAAACTGCAAAAATATCTAAAAAAATAGTAAACAACATTTACAACAAAGAGGATATGTCTAGAATAATTTCAACAGCAACCAAGTGGAGCGAAATTACAGGCACGTCCTTTTATAAAATAATTTGGGACAACAATGCGGGATGCACTGTCGCAAAAGAAGACGATGGGAAAAAAATCAAAATGGGAGATGTGTCCATATGTGCAGTTTCACCATTTGAGATTTTTCCAGACACGGTGACCAACGAAAACATAGAAGATTGCAAATCAATAATTCATGCCAAGGCATACTCGGTAGACGATGTAGAACTTATTTGGGGCAAAAAAGTGCAAGGTGGTGATGTAAATGTATTTTCACTTGATAGCACAAGTAGAGGGCTTGGAGGGCTTGATTATAATGGTATTGCAACAAAAATAATAAACTCTACAAAATCCAATAATGTTATTGTTATAGAAAGGTACGAAAGGCCAACGCCAAGCTATCCAGATGGCAGATTAACCATAGTTGCAGGTGATAGCATTTTGTATGATGGCATTTTACCATATAAAAATGGCGTTGATGGAGAAAGAGATTTCCCTTTTGTAAAGCAGGTTAGTGGCTTAATTAGTGGCTGTTTTTGGGGAAGTTCAATTATAGAAAAAATCATTCCGGTTCAAAGAGCGTATAATGCAGTAAAAAATCGAAAACACGAGTTTATAAATCGTCTTTCTATGGGGGTATTAACAGTAGAAGATGGCTCTGTTGATGTTGAAAACTTAGAAGAAGAAGGCTTGTCACCGGGCAAAATACTTGTTTATAGGCAGGGTTCGAATGCTCCGGGCTTTATGTCGAATGCCCATGTTCCTGCCGAATTTGCAAACGAGGAGGAAAAATTACTTAGTGAGTTTAAGGTTATTTCCGGAGTTTCGGATTTAATAAACATGACACAAACCTATGCAAACACATCGGGCGTTGCTTTGCAACTTTTGATAGAGCAGGACGAGGCAAGAATGCTTGTGACAAGCGAACAAATAAAGTTTGCAATAAAAACCATTGCAAGACAAATTTTAAGATTATATAAGCAATTTGCAACCGTGCCAAGATTATTAAAAGTGGTTGGCGACAATGGCAATTTAGAAATGATTTATTTTAAATCGTCCGACATAACAAGTGATGATGTTGCGTTTGAGGCAGATAGTGAATTAAATGAGTCATTGGCACAAAGGCGCAACATGATATTTGAATTATTAAAAGCAGGTTTACTTCAAGACGAAAATGGAAAACTCAGCAATAGAATGAGAGCAAAAACGCTAGAACTTTTGGGGTTTGGTTTGTGGGAAAATGCGCAAGACATAAACGAACTTCATAAGCGCAAAGCAGAAACCGAAAATGCAGAATTTATTTTAGGAAAAGATGCCGATGTTAAAGAAATAGACGACCACGATATTCACATATTAGAGCATATTGCATTTATGCTCGGTGGTGAGTTTTCTAAAAAATCAAATGACCAAATAGAGCAAAAAATGCTTGCACACATTAGAGAGCACAAAAAATTTAAAACAATAAATTCCAATTTATTGAGTGAAAATTAATGGTTTTTAATAAAAATTAAAGCATTTTTAAAGCATTTTACAATAATTTTACTAAATTTTTTATAAAAAAGGAAAAAGGAGAGAACAATGACAGAAGAAATAAACGGGGAACAACCACCAAAGGACTTAGGCAATGTGCAAGAAGAAAATGTAAACAGTGGCACGACTTCGACCAAAGAACAAGATGGCTCCCTTGGTAAATTTAAGGACACAGAAAGTATGCTAAAAGCCTATAACAATTTGCAGGCTGAGTTTACTAAAAAATGTCAAAAACTCAGCGAAACCACGCAAGAACTTGACGAAGTTCAAAGAAGGCTTGCTGAAACACAAAAAAAGGATAACACACCACTCTACGAACAAGAGGGGTGGCAGGAAGCAGTCGAATCCTTTTTAAAAAATAACGACAAGGCAAAAAACTATTCAAAAGAGATTTGTGACGAAATTTTAAGCGATTTAGAGCTGGCAAAATCTCCAAATGCCTTGCCACTTGCTTGGGAGAGGGTTATGAATAAAAACTTTTATTCTCCCGATATGCTTGCCGAAAGTAGTGACTTCATAAATGAAAAAATCCTATCAAAAAGCGAGGTAAAACAGCAGGTGTTAAATGAATATTTTAAAGGGCTGCAAAACACAACAAACCCTCCGGTAATTGCAAAGAGTGGAGCTGTGCCAAAAGTGACAGAAGTTGTTCCAAAAAGCATGGCAGAAGCAAAGGCAATGGTGGAGGAATTATTCAAATTAAAAGGAAACTAAAATGGTAACAATAACTAGCGCAGAAAATGCATTAAAAACGGTTTATCTTGGTGTGGTTAGCAATCAATTAAACATAAATGCAAACCCACTTCTTGCAAAAATCAAACAAACAACCAAAGATGTATGGGGAAAAGAAGTAAGAAAACTTGCTCCATACGGAATTAACGGTGGCATTGGCGCAGGAGCAGAAACAGATGCTCTTCCAAAGGCCGCAGGCAACAACTATGTTCAATTTGTTTCTGAGCTTAAAAACCTATACGGCAAAATAGAACTTTCCGACAAGGCAATAAGAGCATCAGAAAACAATGCAGGTGCATTTGTTAATTTACTAAATGATGAAATGGAAGGCTTAATTAAAGCATCTTCTTTTAATTTTGGAAGAATGTTATTTGGCGATGGCTCGGGTCTTCTGGCAACTGCAAGTGCATTTGATAGCACAACCAAAGCAATCACTGTTGATACAGTTAAAAATGTTATAGAAGGAATGGTATTAGATACATATACTTCTGGAAGCAAAGTTGATGCCAAAAGTGGTGTAAGAATTAAATATGTAGATAGAGTAAACAAAAAGATTTATTTAGAAGAAACTTCTGTTAGTATTTCTTCTGGAGATAAATTCTATGTTCAAAACTCAAAAGACCACGAAATCACAGGTCTTGGAAAAATCTTCTCTAATTCCGAAACCCTCTATGGTTTAACTCGTGCTTCTTATCCTTGGCTTTCTCCATATGTAAAGAGTGAAGCCGGTGAAATTAGTGATGGGCTAATTCAAAGTGCAGTAGATTTCTTAGATGAAGTTTCTGGTTCAACAGTAAACTACATTGCTTGTTCTAGTGCAGTAAGAAGGGCATATCAAGAATATCTTAGTGCATACAGAAGAAATATAGATGTTGCAACCCTAGAAGGCGGATACAAGGCAATCACATACAACGGAATTCCTGTGGTAGCTGATAGATTTGTTGCAGATGATACTATGTATCTTCTTAACACAGATGAGTTTACGCTTCATCAACTTTGTGATTGGAAATGGTTAGAGGGCGAAGATGGTAGGGTTATTCGTCAAAACATGGGATACCCAACTTATAGCGCAACATTGGTTAAATATGCCGATTTAATTTGCGATAAACCAAATGGTCAAGCAAAAATAACCGGTATTTCTAGCAGTGTGACAAATCCATTCTCTACAATCATAAACGAAATAACCAATGTCACAGAAGCAGTTAGTGGCTCTGGTACAACTGAGGAAGCGACAACTGGACAAGGTGGCTAATAGTTAGCATTATTTAATTAAATTGCTCTGATGTTAAAAGGAGAACAAGGAAAAATGGAATTGTTAGAAATAATTAGCGATGCGTTAAATGTTGTTAAAAGATTAAAAGAAATAAACAATACATATAGGCTTTTTTATAATAAAAAAACAAAAAAATATACACTATATCAAATTAAAAACGAACTTTTGCCAAAAATGTACTGTTTAACTTTTCCTTTTAATCAAATTGACGAACGAATGATTGAATACACATTAAAAAGTGAAGTTCAAAACAGGAAAGCTATTTTAGAAGAGATTGAAAAGTCCAATGCTCTCCTTTTAAAAAAAGAGCAAAAACAATTTTTAGAAAAATTGGAGATACAAAATGCAAGTAAAAGAAATTCTTAAATTGGTATGTACTTTGCTTGGTAAGGAAGAATTACTTGGCTCGCAGTATTTTGATGAAAATGGTAGTGAACTCACAGATGCACAAAGTGGCGATTTAAACAAAATGCTTGATTGTCTTAATTCTATAACCGAAGAAATAGCAATGGGCTATTTGCCACTTTTAAAACAAAAAGAGGTGACATTTGTAAATGGAAAAATTTTGGTTAGTGATATAGATAATGACATTTTTGCAATCGAAAGCATAAAAACAATATCTGGCAAAAATTTAAAGTATAAATATTTAAAAGATGAAATTGTTTGTTTGGTGGGTAGGGCAATAATCACATACAAAATACATCCAACAGCACTGTCGCTTACTTCCGATGCCGAAAGTTTTGGTAATAGACTATCAGCAAGGATTCTTGCATATGGTGTGGCAAGTGAATATTGCTATATAGAAATGCTATATGATGATGCTACAATTTGGGAAACACGTTTTAAAAATGCACTACTTTATTCTTCAGAAAAAAGAGGAGAGTTAAATCTTAAACAAAGAGGGTGGTACTAGTGTTTTATAAAAATGCAAAACTAAAAAAGAAAGTATCAAAAGCAAAACTTACATTTACAAACTTTGACGCATCAATGAATACCGAGTTAGATGATGCAATAATGCCATTTAAAACTGCAAAAATATCATACAATTTTAATATAAAAAACGGCAGTTTAAAAACCGGATATGGATTTAAAAAAATATGCCTCCCAAAATATTCAACCGAAGGTGAAAGAGAAATAATATCGCCATCAGGTGAAATAAAAAGAATATGGTTTTTTAAGTATTATAACGCCACTTTAAGTGAGTTTACCAACATGCTACTCATTTATAGTACGGGTGGCGATATTTATTCATGCATGATAAAAGACGATGCGCCTTTTTGTTCAAAAATACTTAATTCTGTGTATTCTAATGGTATTCCAAATGCAATAAATTATAGGTTAAACTCCAAGGATTCCATGATTTTTTCTAGTGAAACAGATGGAATGTGGGTTTATACTCCAAACCATGTCACCACGCAAATACAAAACGCTCCACATATTAAATCAATGTGTATACATTATGAAAGATTGTTTGCCATAGTTGGTGGCGAAAGAAATAGGCTGGCTTTTTCGGCAAATCTAGACCCAACAGATTGGGAAGAAGATTTAACAAGTGGTGGCTTTATAGATATGCAAGACGAACGAGGTGGGCTTAGTGCAGTTATTTCTTACAACGACTATGTTTATGTTTTTAGAGATTATGGTGTTGCCAGAATATCTGCCTATGGCGACCAAAGTGATTTTAGCGTGACTCAACTTTTTAAATCTAGTGTAAAACTATACGGAAATACAGTCACATTGTGTGGAAATAAAGTGCTCTTGCTGGCTAGGGACGGAATACATATTTTTGATGGTTATTCAACTAAAAAATTAAATTTGGGAATAGATAGTTTGTTTAATGGCGTTAATAATGATGGCGCATATGGACTTTATTATAACAATAAATTTTATCTTGCATGTCGTTTAAACTTTAATGACGGCGAAAGCATTGGTTGCGAGGCATACAATGGTGGTTATATAAACAATGCACTTATAGAATATGACTTAAATACAAATGATGTTAGCATAACAAGAGGTATAGACATTTCTAGCATGCTCGCACTAGATGACGAAAATGTAAGCAAACTTGTTGCAACATTCAACGGCGAACACTCTAATAAAATTGGAGAATTAACCAATGATGGCAAATTATTCGGCATGGTACTACCCAAAAAATGGACAAGTCCAAAAAGCAGTATGGGGTATTTTGGCAAAACAAAGCATTTGGAAGAATGTTATATTAAAACCAAAACCGATTGCAATGTAAAAATAGAAACCGATAAACACACAAAAACATTTATTGTTAAAGGTTCCAACATTTCTAAGAGAGTTAAACTTGGAGCTTATGGAGAACAGGTGCAGGTTAGTTTTAGCGTAAATGAAGATGGTGATGTGTGTATCTCTTGTCCCGAAATAATCATTGGGGTTTCGGCATGATAATCAACACCGATTTACTTAAACCAATTATAAGTCGATATAACAGATTTGAAATTCTAAAAGGAGTACAAGATGTATCGATATTCTTTTGATGATAACACTACTAAAAAAATTGAAGAAAGCAACCAAAATAGCAAAAACTTACTAGAAAGGTTTAATGATGTAGATAACAAATACAACACCCTTTCTAAATCTAATGCCAATTTAAATTTGGAAAAGTTAGAATATAACACTCCAACCGAAAACGAGATAAGGAGCCGTGCAAAAAACAGCTTAGAAGACTATAAAACAAAAAGCCTTAGTGCTATTGAAGACAAATACTCATCAAAAATAAATCAAATTGATAATGATAAACAACAAGTAATCGATAGAACAACGGAGAGTGTTTCTAATTTAGAGGGCAAATATGATAGCATCAAGGAAGCAACAAAAAACGATGCAATAAAAAGAGGGCTTGCAAGGTCATCTATTGTTATAAATACGCTAAACAAAGTTGATATGCAAAAACTTGCCAGCATAAGCGAGTTGCAAAAAGAATCAAATGCAAAAATAGAAAAACTAAATAGTTCAAAAAATAGTTTAGAAAAC
>JAGCEE010000210.1 GCA_017650795.1 Clostridia bacterium
CATACTTCACATCATCAATGTATTGACAAAGTAATTTAGGCTTAGATACACATATACCAACCGTGTAAGGGTGGTGCTGCATATCATCATTAACTTTTCTCAAATAGAATCTTGGTAAAAAGAATCTACAATTTTTTTATCTTGAAACTGAAAAGCATTATGTGTTATTTTATTTGCATATTCTTCACTAACAATAAAATAATCACCCCAATGGTTTCCACTAAAATGATTTGAAACTAATACCCAAAGTTCCTTGTCTTGCTTGTTCAAATCTAATGGTTTGAACCCGCCACCCATAGTATCAAAAAGTCCAATATTTCTATTGAACTTTGCGAAATAACGAACCATTCCCATTATCTTTGATTGTGTGGAAATGTAATTTGACATTAATTTTCTGCCCCTTCAATTACTTTATCTACAACATCACTATTCTTTATATCATTATAGGTCTTATCGTGTTCGGCTTTGGCTGCTTTGGCTTCTTCCAATGTATCAAAAGTAGCTTTCTTCAAGAAAGACTTAGCTTCCTGCCAATAGCAAATGTAATCATCTTCAGGACTATACAAATTACCCAACCATTCTTGAACTTGGAACTTACCAGTCTTCAACTGAACAATGCGGGATTCGTGTTCAGGGTGCTTTCTATTATTAAAGTAGTTTCTGACATGGTAATAAATCCCAAAACCAATAACAGCAATTAGAAAAATACCAAAAAGCCAAAGAAAGATATTATCAAAAAATTCAAAAATCATAATTTACCCCTTTTTGTATTCAATGGAATAATCCTTTCTATTACCGTAGTCCCAAAGCAAGTAACCACCTTTCTTATACAAGTATTCAATGGCATATCTCTTTTCTTCGGCACTATTTAACTTTATAACACCACATTCATCTTGGGTACTAAGTGCTGCTTCAACGATAGCTTCAACTTCTTTCATTACTTCCTCACAATTTGCTTGTTTTCAACAGTTACTTTGAGCTTTGATAAATCTCCATTAAAGAAGAACGAACCCATCTTAAATTCGGAATGGAGTTCTTGACCAATACTCAAGGTCTTGTAGAAATCACAATCCACTGGAATCTGAAGAAATTGCTTATTTGCTTCATTCTTCAAGTGTTCACTAATGCTAAGGGTGAATGTGGATTGCTTAATCTTGAAAGTAACCACACACATATCATCTGCAAAAGCAGACATAGCAAACAACATAATTACAAAAAGAATTTTCTTCATCTTAAACCTCCGTCAATTCATCCCAACCCTTAGAATGTGTTTGGGGGTAAAGGTTTTGGTATTCCTTGTATTCCTTTTCGTGAGGATAATCACCATAGGTCTTCTTTCGTTCCTGTACATCAACACCAAGTACGATAGGCTTAGAAACCTGAATGATTCGCTTGAAAGAAAGAGAACCATAAGTAGTGTAATCATCACAATGACGCTTGGCTGTTTTTTCAGCCTTCTTCAAAGTGGTTTCGTAAACTTCACCCGTGCGAACCGATGTACCAAGTTGCGGGTTGTGACGATAGTATTCATAAATGTAGCGGCGAATCTGTGCCATAAGTTACCTCTCTTGTTTTAAGTTTAATCTTAATATAGTAAAAGTAGTTAAGATTGTCAAATGATATTTTGTAAATTTAAGTTTACTTGAAAAAATGTTGTTCCATAAAGTCAGTAAACTTCTTCTTACCTTCATACCACATTGATTTGTAGTTAAATTGGTGGCACCAGCCATCAGCATAGAAAGTCATCTTGTACTGGTCCAGAATTCCAATTTTTTCACCATTGTAAAAGACGTGAGTCTTGCTAAAAGTGAAAAGGCCAGGGTTGTCAAATTCAAACTTACAACCTTTTTCTTTCAAGTAATCGTATGCTTCACCGTAATCCATTTTATACCCCAAACATTTCAACTACGAACTTAAATTCAGGTGTTTCCTTTTCTTCTGTAGTATTCTTGCTAGGATTAACTTTCCATTCAACACTTACAATGTCATTACCATCATCGTCAAGTGTCACCTTTGGGAATGGGTAAAGACTAATGCTTGTGTAAACACCACCATCCGGCTTAGAAGCAAAGAATGTAATATCACCATCCATTTCTGCTGTGATGTACCACTTATGTTTAGGTGGGAACTTTTCCGTAAGGAGCTTGTGAAGATGATTCATCATAATTGTTACCTCTTGTTTGTTGTTCTATACTTAATATAGAAAAACCCTTGACAACAGTCAAGGGTTTAAACTTAATTTTGTGTAAATTTATGTTTTCAAAGTTAATTGAAATTCTTTCAATTCCTTTATATCCTTTCCACCATAATATTCACCTGTCTTTACCTTTTCAAGATAATAATTGATAAAGGCATTGGCAAATTTCTTGGTTACTTGGTATTCTACATAAAGGTCATTGATTTTCTTTTGGTATCTATTATAACAATTGGTTTCAACCAAGACTCCAGCATCATCATACTTCTTAAACAATTCCATAAACTTATAATCATTGGCAGCACTGAATATAGCCCTATGGAAATTGCCTTCGCATATACCAGAATTATCAACCCAACCTTCTTTCAAGTCAAGTTCATTCTTCTTTTTATTGGCATAGTAGATTGTGTCAATGATTTTATCTTGTTTCTTAGAATATCCAAGACCACACCACTTAACATATTCTACTGAACCTGATGTTGGTGACCATTCTTCACCATTGTACTTGAACTTTCTTTGTTCCCAACCTTCACCCCAGCCATCACCCAAATCACCATTGATTTCACCAATCATACTTTTCAATAGTTTTTCAAATTCACGGTGGTCAGGCTTTTGCCAAGTGTTATTTTCATCGTAAACAAAATCAAAAGTAGGAAATTCCACTTCTACCTGGAAACAAAGATAAAGTTTCTTGTTACGATAGGTAATGTGGCGAGTTCCCTGACCTTGTAACTTGTACTTGAAACCTAGTCCACTTGACATTACTGGCCAAGCTAAATCACGGCACAACCCATTTTCAATAGATTCAATCATTTCCATTGGGTCATAGTCGGAACAATTTACATATTCTTCCTTTTTCTTGTCATACCGATGTACTTCAAATGGAATGTAAAATTCTAGTATCATAGTTACTCCTTAATCATCAAATGATGCTTTATAGTTATAAACTGGTTTAATTATTTTTTCAATTTCTACCGTGTCCTTAATATTTTCAATGATTTCTTCCATTGGTTTGTAAGCCATTGGCGACTCATCAATAGTATTGGCATTTACTGAAATACTATGAATACCTTCCATAGCTTTCTTGTAATCTTCCATAGAAATTGTGTTCTTTGCGGTAGAACGATTCATAATTCTACCTGCCCCGTGTGGTGCTGAGTAATTCCAATCAGAATTGCCCTTTCCAACGCATATAAGCGAACCATCACGCATATTCATAGGGATGATTACCCTTTCGCCTGCATTGGCTGAAATAGCCCCTTTACGCAAAATCATAGACTTCATATCAATGTAGTTGTGAACGGTGGTAAATTGTTCTACAACCTTCCAACCCATTTCTTTCACAATCACATCTAACATAGCAGCACGATTCTGCATAGCAAATTCTTGAACAATTTGCATATCGTGAAGATAGCCTTCAAGACTTTCACCCTTTAAGTAAGACAATTCTTTAGGAACAGAAAAGTGGTCATAGTCTTTCATCAATTCCTTGATTTCAGCATCAGTCTTTCCTTGGGCTTTGTACTTAGCAATTTCTGCACCACGAATGTCAGTCAATTCCTTACATTCCTTGATAGCTACATTTTGCCAATATTCACAAACAGCTACACCCAAATGACGGGAACCTGAATGGATTACAAGATAATAATTTCCTTCATCATCCTTATCCACTTCAATGAAATGGTTGCCACCGCCAAGCGAACCGATAGCAAGCAATTCTTCACCCCTTACATTTGCAATCAAATCATCAAGTGAAAAATTATTAGCATAACGGTGCTTGTGTTCTCGCTTGTTCTTGCCTGATGGAATCTTTTGTTGGATTACTTTATCCAACTTACCAAATTCCATATACTTTACTTTAAGTTTGGCTACAAGCATACCACAACCAATATCTACACCGACTAGGTTAGGGACTACTTTGTCCTTAATGGTCATAGTTGTTCCAACTGTCGCCCCCTTCCCGGCGTGACAATCTGGCATAATGCGAACATTAACATCCTTTGCCCAAATTTGGCACATCATATTGAGGATTTGTGAATAAGCTACACTATCCACATTATCCGTAAACACTTTAGCAGTATTATATTTTCCTTGAATATCTAACATATAAAACCCTTTTAAGAATAATAAACTATTTCCCTTGCGGTATCGTAAATATCATCTGTAGTAATGGGTAAAACCTGAGAATCACAAGAATAATTATTATCAATGATGTGTTCCATATTGCTAACCATTTCTACAGCTTTTTCTCTTTCACATTCGTAAATGTACATTACCGCATCAATTACTTTTTTTCTATATTCTTCTTTTGTCATAACTTACCTATCACATTCTTTCTTTTCAATACGGTACTTACCATCATTTAAATACTTATAAACTTCTTTGTCAAAATAACCATAAGCAGTATAATATGAACTTTTAACTACAACTGTATCTGGACCAACTTTCAAAAATAATTCATCATCACAAGATGTTTTTGCTATCAAATCTTTTTCGTGATAAATTAATCCTTGATAACCTTTTGATTTGCAACCGGCTAACGAACCAATAACAAAAAACATAAAAATAAAACAAACAAAAAATACTATATATTTAGCTTCTTTACTCATAATTTACTCCTTTGCACCAACAACTACTTCTGCTACATTATCCTTATGTTCCCAAACATAAGCCTTCTTATCATATTCTTCTTTTGCTTTCATGGCTTCGTCTAAGGTATCGTAATCAGACTTACCATTGAATCCAAAGTTATCAATGGCATACCAACCCATAGGGTCTTCACAATACCAGTCAGCCGAATCGTGTTGCCAACATTGGACTTGGAATTTACCAGTTTCTGTCTTTACAATTCGTGTTTCCCAATGTTCGTGTAAACGGTTGTGTTTGTAAACACCATAGGTGCTTTTGTAAAACATATATGATACTGGAATTAAAAGAATTAATAAGAAAATAACCATTATTTTTTCTCCTTTGATTGTTTCCATTGTTCAAGAATATTGTCAAATTCTTTATCATTTTTCAAATAGTGACGATTGGTTTTAACTACACAATTCAACTTATTATTTGTAGCAGCATATGTAATGTAAAGTCCGAGACTTGGAGTATATTCCAAATTCAAGATAGTATCACTATCATAAGCGGCTGTTCCAACATTTGTTTTAAATACAATAATCATTATTCCTCCACTTCAATTTCTTCAATCTTGTAATCAGATTCCGTAGAATCTTTTTGTGCTTTCATTCTAGCAAGCCATACTTCTGCATCAGCATTTGTTACAAAGGGTTTTGCTTCAAACTTATTCTTTGTATCATAATAAGGAATATGACCTTTCTTGACCGCATAATACATACGGTCTTTACCATTCTTGATATAACTTATAACAAATCTTTTCATTACGGTACCTTTGTTACTTTGTTTTCATTAATAGTAATTTCAATTTCGTGAATTTCAAAGTCAGTAAAATGACCAGGTATATTATGCCTAACCATATCCCTCTTTTTAAGATTGATAAGTTTCATAGCCTTTTCATAAGTTTCATATCGTCTGGCTTCAAACTTATCTTCGGTTTGGTCAACCACAATACTGCCTTTCTTAATTTGTGCAAAATACACAAACCAACCACCAACTTTATAACTTACAATGTAAAAAGTTTTCTTCATAAATTATCCTTTTGAAAATTCTTTACTCCAAGCAGTAATATATTCTTGATATATTTCTTCAGGGGGTAAATGATTATAAGTTTTTACCGTAGTTTCAATGTTCAAATGAAAACTTGTAGAAACAGCCTTTTCAAAAGCCAAAAGGGACTTCATCTTTTCGTACATTTCTTCATTCGTATCATTTGATTCAATTACAATAGTCTTATACTTAGACTTGTTCTTGATTTCTTCGTTTACATCGTGGGTCTTTGTAGTAATGTAATGAACATAAGTTGCTGCCATAGTTATCTCCTAAATGAAAAGGTTAAAAACAAAGCCAAAGAAACTATCAAGCCAATCTCTTACATACAATGCAAAAGGTATTGCAGCTAAAAGAATAATAATTTCCAATAAAATAACAAAAATACCATCTGACCAAGAGAACAATCCACTAATGGTTTTGTCTGCTGTGTCAAATGCTTCATTGAACACATCTTCTACTGATTGTGGTTTGTTAGTCATTCTATACTCCAATGAAAGTTTTAAATTGTTCCCAATAAGCTTCTACATCCAGTGTCCCATTGAAAGAACAAGTCCATTCAATAAAGTCTGGTAACTTGTTTACAATTGGTGATATAAGCCATACAAACAAGAACATAAGAGTGATTCCAATTACTGCTTCTACAAACAAAGTATTTTCAGCTTTGCGAATTTCCTCTTCTGTCATACCATTCTTTCTAGCATTTTCTTCTGCATTGTGTAAAAGGTTTCCCATAATCGCTGGATGCATAAGTTATCTCCTTAAAGTGAAATGTTCAAAGTTCCCTTCAACGGGCTTACTTCAATTCCGTTATCCCTAAAGGTCAACATCAAAAGATATTCCATATCTTTCTTGTCAATCTTACAACGGTTATTCGCACAAAATTCATCTACTACCGCATTGTAGTAATTGTAATCAATGTTGTATTTCTTGGTAATGTTACAATCCTTATCGGTAACAATCGTAGTAGAAACAATCTTGCGGCGTTCACCAAAGCCATTCAAGAAAATCTTGGGAGTAAATTCGTTTTCAGTGAACTTATTCACAATCTTTTCCTGTAGCCAATCCTTGAGCAACTTAATACGGCCTTGGGTAAACTTAATTCGGACTTCATCTTCAACTTTCTTGTCTGAAGGTAAGTAGAAAAATTGTGAGGTCATTAGTGATTCTCCTTATTGCGAAGGGTTTCATAAATTTCATTAGTCTTTGCGTTGAGCTTTGCCTTATCCAAAGTCTTATAAGTAAAGCCCTTCTTATATTCTTCATCAATGTAATTGCTTACAAGGTTAGAATGTTCATCCCAATCCTTAGTGTTCAAGTGCTTGTACATTGTATTGGGCTTTACAATGCTAGTAAAGTAAGAGTAAGAACCTTCCAACCAATAGACTTCACCAAAAGTAACCGTATGGGTGATTCGTACAATCTTACCCAAAGCATAAACATCATCTACCTTGGGAATACCATTTGTTGCCATAACCAAGTCACCAACCTTGGGCTGTTCTACCATTTGAGGATAGTATTCAATTTCATCCTTATTGGCTTCGTAGTATTTCTTGAAAATTCGTTCAGCAACTACCTTATAATCTTCTTTCTTTGCCCAAGATTCCTTGAGTTCATCACGATATTCATCGGTAATGTTACAAGCAACCGTTTCTCGGTCAAAGTCCCGAGCCAACTTGAGCATATCGTGGCAAGTTTCTGTGATTGCCCAATCGTAATCACTAAAACTCTTCATATTTTCTTCAAAGGTCTTATCTTTGCTAGACTTAATAGCAACCGGACCCGGAACATCACATTCAAAAGCTTCAAATGACATAGTTACCTCTCTTTTTTGAATTTCTAAGTTTAATATAGAAAATATCACCTAAGTTGTCAATAGGTGATAAGTAAAAAAATGTAAAATAATGTTTACTTAATCTTTACTAAAGTTAATCCAAAAGGTGTCCCAAAATTTCTTGTCAGGCTTGATTGTAATTAAGGTATAAACAAATATTACCCAAGTATAGATAATGGCTACAAACACAAGAAAAGCAATTATACCCCAAATAATCAAACCTAATCCAGCCATAAAGTTAGCAAATTCGTGTTCCTTTTCCCAGGGTATTTCCTTTGTCTTTGAATAGCAATTACCATCCACAATATACACCTGCATTCCATTACGAACCACTGAATGAACACTTGTGGTCGGTGGGCTATGCTTGTGCCAATGTTCTACTGAAAAGGTTTCAATACAAGTTCCCTTTGCCAATCTATTTTCGTCTGATGTTACATTGTATTGAACAACAATCATATTAATCAGCAAAAGAAGAAAAGGTAGAATGATTAGGAAAATTCCGAGTTTCTTCATTAGTTAGCCTCCTTTACGATTTCACCAAGACCATTCTTGACCGGTGCATAGTTGTTCCATTTACATTCATACTTGTAAATAACATCATTATTCTTTGTCATAGTATCAACTAGATTAAATTTACCAAGTTTCTCAGGTAGTGTAACCTTGTTTGAACAAGTGAACCAAACTAATGTAGTCTTATCGTAAACACTTCCCGTATAATCATAAGAATCATACCAACAACTACCATTGTTAAGTTTCAAGTCAATGACAGCTTGAATAGTTGTTGTGTGTTCACATTGTTCTGGTCTAAGGATTTCCTTTGTTTCCTTTTGGTGTTCAATGTATTCCTGTTTAACCTTTTCACGGGTTTCTACAGCATCCTTATAATCATTGTACCAAAGAATACCACCACCAATGAAAACAATAGCAATAATCGCAAAAATAATTTTATCAATCTTCGTCATAATTACCCCTTGTTAAAGTCTTCATTTGTTTTAATTGTGATTCGGTGCATTTCATCAAACTTCTTTGCCATTTCCTTGCCGACCCAAGGTTCAACGGTGTTCTTAACAATGCTTTGGTCAAGAACCGGTTTACGAATAGGCTTTCCACCAAAAGTACCAAGCCAAAAGTTGATGAGGTCTTCGTTTTCCTTATCTCGCTTTTCCTGTTGCTTTTCAAGGTAAATTTCGTGTGCGAGGTTTTCCATAGTAGTTCTACAAGACATTAGTTGTTCTCCCCATTGGTAAAGGTTTCACCGGTAATTCCATTGATAGAAATTTCATCAAGGAATATTACAACATTCTTGTCACCCTTGGCAGCAAAGAAAGCATTAGTATCAAATTCTACCTTCTTTTCCTTTTCATCAATTTCTGGAAGACCTTCAATCACATCCCCAAAATCACTCAAATCAGGAAGTTTATATTCCTTAACAGGCAATCCCAATTCCTTAGCAATTTCACGAATGATTGGAGTCTTAGGAGTCGGCTTCTTCTTGCTAACGAACATATTACCCTTGAAACCGTTTTCCGGCATCTTAGCAACTTCTTCTTTAAACTTTTTAATATCCATAATGTTACCTCTTGTTAATTGTTGTTTTGTTGATTACATAAGTTAATATAGAAAAACCATTGGCATTTGTCAATGGTTTAAACTTAATTTTATGTAAAAATTTGTTTACTTACGATATTTTATGATAACATCGTCGGAAATTTCCCACCTATTATCATCAATATAATTGTGTGAAAGCCAAAAGTCCAATTCTTCTGTTGTTTCACATATTAGTTCGGGAACAAATTCATTCCATTGACCGTGATAGACATAAATTGTTACTTTACCATCATCACTCCATTCCGCATCAGTAGCACCATACAAATCTTGGTCATA
>JAGCEE010000211.1 GCA_017650795.1 Clostridia bacterium
CCCACCCGTCATAAACCGAAAGACAACGATTAAGATAGATAGAATAGAAAGACCTGTAATATTCTGGTGCTAATAAATAGAAAGTATTGTTTACATAGAAATCAAAGTAATTGCCGAGTGTATCGGACTTATACCCTATTGTATCAATATCATAAACTTGTTGGCTCATATATTTTCTCCTTTCTTTACTATTCTACACTCTTTTGGTATAAATATACAAGTGTTTTTCTAATTCTTTGCTTTTTGGTGCGATTTTTTCACTTGATTAAGGGTTTTTACCTTGCTTTCTTCTGCCTTAACATTATCACTTAATTCTTTGAAAAATGCAGTTAGTTTGTCTTGTGAAACCATATTTATTGTATTGACAAGTTGGTCTACACTACCCCTTAACTCTTGCATTTGTGATAACATTTCGCAAAAAGCATTGAGAATAAATCTCATTATTTGTGTATCACTTGAAAGTGCCTTTAAAACATCTTCCCCGTTTAACACTTCCTTAATCGCTTGGTCTATTTTGCCTTCGTTTTGCTCTTTCTTAATTTCTTCACTCATTGTTCTATCTCCTTACTCTTTTGCTATACCACCCTCATTGAGTAGATATATCTTTAACATTTCGTTTACATAATTTATTGAGTTCTTAATTTTGAAAAGTGTGCCTGTCATCTCTATTAGTAAGTTTGAAACGGCTATTCTTACTGCCTCATCTTCTTTCTTTCCACTTTCTCCAAACCCAATATCTTGCAAGAACTCTTTTTCGCTCATTAAAGCGTGCCTTGAATAAGTTTTCGCTATAATTGCATTGAGTAATTGCTCGCCTTTTCTTTCTTCTGCGTATTTCTCGCCTTGTGTTTTCTTCTCATTCTCTTGTTTTTTCATATATTTGCTCCTTTTTGCTAATTTATATATCTATTTTACACTATGTATCAATTAAATACAAGTGCTATTTTGCTAATCTTACGGACTTTCTTATGTCGTTATAGTGTGAGAACTCCTCTCATTGTGCCTTTCTAATAGGGAAAGAGAGATTATAACAATTAGTATAGTATGGAATTAGTCCATATTCAAGTGCGTCGCACAAGTCATTTTTAATTGAAGGGTCTAGTTTGCCATTTTTATACCTTTGTCTTTCAATTTCTTTCGCTAATCTATGGGTATTTTTGCCCCTACGCCAATTATAATCGCCTTCATTTAGGATTTTTAGAACATCATAGGCAAAAGCGTTTTTGATTATACCCAAGTTTATGTCCTTTTTCTTCATTGTAAATGCCTTAATCTTAATAGCACCCCATAATTTTTTGTTTTTTGCCGTATTTTTCAAGTGTTTTGTTTGGGCTATAAAAGGCGCACTCGCCCCGTCTATTGAAATGATAGTATCTAATCTATTGTATGCAATACCGTATTTGTCATCTAAAAAGTCAATAAACTCCTCTAATAAACTACATTGTTCGGTTGGTGCAAGTGTCCTATTGGTTTCTTCTGGGTCATCATACATAACTTCTAGGGTTTGACAAGTGCCGTCTTCAAGAATTGCAACAGGAACTACTGCGAAAGTATCGTTGGCAGTTGCGTGGTCTACGCCTATTATGAGTTTTACTATTCTTTGAACTTTCAAATCTTTTGCCAACTTGTAAGATTTTGAACGAGTAAATTGTGGAAATACAATATCACTTGTGCTTGCACTAATATCTCCCAAGAAAACTCGCCTAAACTCTATATAGTTGTTCTTTTTCTGCCCTTCAATATAGTTTCTCGTTTGTTCGTTCAACAAGTTCCATATATGATAGCAATTAGCATAGATATAGCACCACTCTCTATCTTCCCTTTTCTCTCTAACATAGTCCACAAACCAATGTCCTTCCGTTTCG
>JAGCEE010000212.1 GCA_017650795.1 Clostridia bacterium
AGGAATTGTACGATTTTGGTGTTGCACAACGGACTTAGAACCATACCACAGATACTTCGTCTATGGTTAATCTTAAACTTAAATAAGTTTGTGGATATGGATGAAATGATGGAAAACTACGCACAATTTGAAAACGAAAAGAACAAAACATCTTGGTGTCCGCTACTACAAAAGCTAAAAAGAGAAATTTGTAACAACAAACAAAGGGCTTTCCAAGAAATTGATGATACTATTGCTCAGCTTGTCAATGGAAAATTCCATTTTTATCACTTGACAGCTATGGAGCAATTATATGTGTTTGGACCAGATGGCATTGACCCAATGCGAATGTTCACCGAAGACATTGGAATCATCAAATGGAACGCATATACTTTAATTTCCGCCCTTAGAAGCCTACAACATTGGTTGAAGAAAGCTCCTAAGTATGAATATCCTGCAGAATACTTTGAAAGAATCCAGGATGACCTTTAATAAAAAAGAACCTATCAAATAGGTTCTTTTTCGTTATCATCACCAAAATCTTTTAGAAGATTTTTCTTTCTAAGCCAAATATCACGAATCTTCTTATTCTTTTCAATAGTGTTCTTTAGTTCCTTAAAGCACCAAATCTGCCATTTCTTAACTTGTTCCTCATTGAACAACCTTACATTTGGAATTTCAAAGTAGTAACGAGCATACGGCATAGCAAAGGAATAGCATTTCTTGTCATATAGTCTTTTTTCATCTTTCTTTATGATTTTTACATTAAAATAATATTGCCTTTTCATATCGCAACCATATCTGGAATGGTCAAAATAATACAATTCAGCTATCCAAACACCATATTGTGATACTTTGTGCATATCTTCAAAGCAATTATTCAAGGCATAACCACTAGCAAAGCATTGAATCTTGTTTTGAACATTTTGCCATTTAAGCAAGTATTCTTCAGGCAATTCTTCAGGTTCAGGTTCACCAGGTTTTAAATGAACCCACTTATCATTTATGTACATCGTCAATTTCCTTTTCTAAGTCAGGAAAATCCTTACAAATATCCTTTACCTTACGAGCTACCTTTAAATACTTGTCTAAGTCTTTTATGGTTTGTTCCATAACATATAATCTATCTTCCAATGCAATGTTATGTTCTCTCAGTGCATTAACTTCTCTTTCCAAATCCTCTATGTGAGCCATATTATGGTTTAGGTAATACTTTAGCATAGAACATAATTCATCAGTCTTTCCTGGGTTAAATTCGTAATCGTATTCGCCGAACATTATTCAAAGAATCCTTCTATATGTTGTTTATCTTCATTTAATCTATCTTGGGCAATCTTGAAATATTCTTCACTAATTTCAGTTCCGATAAAGTTACGATTCAAGTGTTTACAAGCTACCCCAGTAGTTCCACTTCCAAGGAACGGGTCAAATACCAAATCACCTTCGTTAGAGCTATTCCTTACCAATTTTTCAATCATATTCAATGGCTTAATTGTAGGGTGCTTATACTTATTCTTATCCACTTGGTTAATTGGGGCAAACCAAAATGTTTGAGCATCCTCGTAGGAATTTGGGTGTAATTGGTTACTTCCATTTCTAAAGTAAAGGCAATATTCAGTATCTGTCAAGTATTTGTTATGATAGGTCGGCATACAATTACCCTTGTGCCAACAAAGCACTTCAAACTTACAACCCAATTCATTGACATAATAATTGAAATATTCAGGAATCTGCATTTTGTTACACCAAAGATATATGTTTATATCTTTCATAATTCTTACAAATTCCTTACCAAAAGTCTTAATATCGTAACCCGAACCAAAATCTTTAATACCAGCTACATTTTCATTCTTGAATCTATCGGTTCTGCCCATGTGACTAGCACACGAACCACCTGCAATACCGACATGCAAGTCATAAGGTGGGTCTGTTACAATCAAATCAACCGACTTATCCTTGATTGTTTTCATATATTCTAAACAATCTTGGTTAAAAATCTTAATATCACTCAAAATCAGCCTCTAAACTATCAATTCTATCTTGTATCTTATACTTTTTGTAAGCAAAGATAAATTCTTTCAAATGATTTTCAAATAGTTCCTGTTTAAAATTTTTATACAAGTAAACTTTTCTATCCCATTCTTCAACATAGCTAGGTGAAAAAGGAAAACATTGAATACGATTGTTGTCAACCAAATACGCAAATACGGTAATCTTATCATATTGAAAATCAACACGGCATACCTTGTGTTGTACCCAACTATTTTGATAGTATCGGTAATACAAGGTTAGCCCGTGCTCTTCGCAAATGTGTTTTAGTTCATCAAAAGTCATTTTATATACCCAAAGTAATCTTTGAAATACCACTTATGGTGACCATCACAAGGGGACATCCAAATATCACCATAATAGTGTTTCTTTAATTTTACAACTTCTTTGTCAAGGTAAGTTTCATCTAAAGTTTTTTCATACAATCGCAAGAATCTTTTATTATATCTTCTATGCCATTTATGACCAGCTGTCCTCCATTCGGACATAGCCCCATGATTTATACAAGCATTTGAACATCGTATAAATCTTGAATTGCTAACTGGTTTTTTAAAACTTCTTGACATTTTTTATATCTTCTATATCCTTTTTGATTCTTTGGTACAGAATGTTATCTCTCTTGAAGAAAAGTATCAAACTATCCCTAAGTGTATCAAGTGTATTCAAGTCACCTTCAGACTTCAATTCAAATATAGATTCTAACAAATAATTTTCAAGGGGTGTATCAATAGAAAAATTCCAAAGTTTCTTATCTTTGTTGTAAGTTAAAGTTAATGTGTATCGGTTGCTGTAATATCC
>JAGCEE010000213.1 GCA_017650795.1 Clostridia bacterium
CCTGCCGCGGAACTTTAGGGCGACAATTTACATTCACCATCGTAAATTTACACATTTTGTAAATCATCCATTAATTTTCCAAATTTTGTAATCTTTACATGAGCGAAAGGCGTATCTCAAAGTACGTCTTTTTTGCATTTTTTGAGCAAATTCGTTTTCTTTATAGCCAAGAGTATATTTATTTTTTATCACAACAAATGGGCTTTGTTGGTCATATGACTTTAAGTCAAAAGACAACAACTCATACTCATCTTTTAACAATTCCCTCTTTATTTTTTCTAGCATATTTGACTTAACCAAGGCAGGTATAAAAAGCCATTCACAGATTTCCATACCCGTACCCAAAAGTTTTGGATTTGAGGTTAAGTATCCTAAATTTACATCAAAACAAACTTCCAGTTTTTCTAGTATTGCATCATCCATTTCGTTTGCAGATTTAAAGCAACTTTCTAATTCAAAACCCTTGCTCTTTGCAACCAGCCTAATGTGGTCTTGCTCGTTTACATATATATATTTTGACTTTTCGTCATTCTCTCCAAATGCAGAGATGTCTTTGTTTGAAATTAGTTCGTCTGAAATTATGTTTTCTTCTTTTAAAATTAAACAGTCTTTAAGTGGCATATTTTTTAAGCTCTTAAAGTTAAATTCATCGCCAAAAATCTCAGACATCGACCTGGCCACGCCAACGGCGAGTTCGGTATCTGTAAGCATTTTTACAAACGGCATATCTTTTATATTTCTTCTATAAGATATACTACTAAACAAAACCGTATTATAATCTGCCATAGCAACTTTCCTTTAAATCATCTAGCTCTTTGCCATATTTAGTGGCTCTGTTTAAATCTCCATTTTTTAAGCATATTTCTATCATCGTTTCCAAATTTTTAATTTCGCTTTCTATGTAGTACATATTAGGTTTTTTGCCTAAAAATTTTGGCTCTTTAACCAAGTTTAAAACATTGTTGTTAATGTATTCTTTAAAAGCATTATAACACTCACTACACCCAAATAGCCCAGATTTTTCAAATTCACCAAAAGTTGTTCCACAATTATTGCACTTTGAATCAATTTTTATTGATTTTATATTTGAATATGCAAATTTTTCTAATTCTAAATCAGAATTGAGTTTTTTATAACATTCACCACAAAGGTATTTAAGTTTTTTTTCGTTTGGTGGCAAGAATATGCTAGTCACATTTTTTTTGCCACAGTTTTCACACAGCACAGCCACCCTCCTAAATTTAAGTTATTTTAAACCAATAGACCCTATATTGTCAAATAACTATAATGTTTATATATTTACACATACACTAATTTGCAAGAAAAACTCATAAATTTGAATAATGTTTTATTGCATAAGAAAATACTCATATTTGCCCGCGTTATTCTTGCGTGCAAAAAAAAAGAAAGCATTATGCTTTTTGCATTTTGCCTTCTTTATTGTTTTAGATTTCTTTACCATCGCTGTGGAAACTGCTACGTCCGCTAAGAGCTTCTACCGCTTGTTTAACCTCGTCTAAACTATTAAAGCTTGTACTTTTTTCCATACTTGCTGTTGCAGTGTCTCTTTTTAAACTCATTCTTTCTAATGTTATTGGAAAAAAAGTTTTAACGTCGTCTTCACTTTTACCATAACAAGCATTTATTACATCTTGCAATAAAATTTTTTCTGCAATTACCTTTTTATTCACATCTTCTATATTTGCATATATTTGACTTGCTGATGAATAAGAAGGAAACGAAATTGAAACCCTATAACCCTCTTTTGAAGATTTTCCATTTGGTTCATTAAACTCTTCAAGAAATTTTTGTTTTGCATCTAGTGACATACAAGATATTTCTGTTCTTCTATCATAAATAGTGACACCATCTACAACATTTTCATAAAATCTTGTTCCTGTTTTTCTATAAGGAGATTCGCCAGATAGCATATTTATTAAGTTTTCTTTTTTCTTACTATATTTCTTTGCTGTTTTAGTTCTCTTTGCAGTTTTTTCCAAAATTGAAAGTTGATCTATTTGGTGCATTATTGTATTTTCTTTATCATTTCCTGCTTGACTTCTTAAAGAACCATAAATTGTTCCCCCAAGTAATTTACAAAGCTTTAAATTTGCCTTTGCATATTTGGTGCATGCTTTTACTCTTTTTGCAGTAGAAATCTTTGATGAAGTATCTTTGCTGTATTCTCTTATTTTGTTTAACGCTTTATTTGCAGCTCTTATATTTTTCATAATTCTAATGGCAGTAATTCCGGCAATAACTCCAATACCTGCGCCAAGAGCTGCCCCCACGCCAAGCACAATACCAGCATATTCAATTGCAATAGGAAAAATGCTTGTAAAAACCATTGTTGCACCAGTTAAGGCTAATGCAACAACAATACCAATGGCAGTTCCTAAAACTGCTGTTCTAATTTTATGTTTTTTGGTTGGAATTAGTGTTTGCTTTTTAGCCATAATTCACCTCCATATCTTTATTCTTCATAAGTATACAACCATGTTTAATAATTGTCAATAGTGAAAATTAAAATATGCTTATTATTATATTATATTTTATCTGCTTTAAACAGATGTTTTTTACAATAAAAACAACTTTTTTATTAGTCTTATATTGTAAATAATTGGTTGCAAAAAACTTTTATTTAAGCAATATGCTTTTAATATTATCAATTCTATTATAATATTTTAGATAGGCAACACATTTTATTGTGCTATTAAAAAATCTGACACATAAATATTTATGAGTCAGATTATTTGTTTTGATTATTTACAAGTTGTTGGTTATTGTTTTTATTTTATACATACTTTTTAATGTTTCAATATTTATACTTTCGAATGATGAATAATTATCTTCTTCTAAACTTTCATAAACCAAATCAAAAAGCGTTTTATTGTTTAGGTTGTTAAGCTTCTTTTCGCATAGTTTTAAAACATCTGAATACTTAGATGTACCAACACCAAACTTTGCTATTAGTTCTTCGTCATCATCTGCCGAAACTGTTATATTATAATACTCACTAAGTTGTACATTGCCATCTGAAGTAAATGTGAACAAATTGGTACATTTTCCCATGTAATATATTATGTGAATACCATACTCGGATTTTACTAGTCCACTAATTGCTCCATACTCTCCCGCCTCGTTTAACTTTCTTGATGCTTCTGTAAAACTTTCTACCATTTTACTATCGTTTTTACCAATAATATAAGGGTAATCGGCATTCATTATTCCGCCGTCCTCATTATACTTGTACATTAGCTTTCTAAAAGCCTCATCTTTTGCCTCGTTGGTATTTGCGCTGTCTAATGCAGTTTGAATTTCTTGCAAAACATCGGCAACTGGTACACTATCCTCAGCCTCAACTTCACCTGTTTCTATGTTTGTGACTGTTGCTTTAAGCCCATTGTATATTTGTTCTTTTCTTGCTTTATAGTATTCGTTAGAAGTAAGAGAACCTTTTCCACTATCGCTGTTAGTATCAAGACTGTCGTATTCTGCTTGCTGCTCATCATTAAACTTTATTAGTATGTGTGCAACATAAAAGTAGTTGTCATTCACATAATAATTTACGTCTTTAAAGCTCCCTAACATATCTGTATTAAATGCTTCTAAATCATTTGAATACTTAAAGTTAGACATAGAAATCATTGCTTTGTATTTTTCTAAGATTTGACTAACAGTAATTGTTGAATAGCCATCATTAAACTTTATAACATCTTCGTATTGAGAGATATATTCGTTTTCTTCTAAATTTGTATATATTCTAGATATTTCTTCGTCTAATAATTTATCATCGGAGTAATTTGTTCCAAGAGCTTCTTGCGACTTTCTTAGAGAAGCAATGTATCTAACATACTCCTCCCTCTTAACACTGCTTACGTTATTATTTTTGGTTTGAGCCAAAAATGCCTCTTTAACTTCCGCCTTGGTTGTAAATGTTTTATCTCTTAATTTTGTGTCATTATCTTCAATTTTTTTAATTTTGTAAGAATTTGAAACTTCGTCAAAAACAACTTCTGCTTGTTTTTGATATGGAGTATAAATCGTTTTTGAAGATTCTTCTTCTGTGGCCCCATCATCGGCATCGCTTATTTTTAATGCCTTTTTAACTTCTTTTTCGTAGTCTTCGGCGTTTGAAACAAGAGCCTCATAAGTTTGATATAATAATTCAGATTCTTCTGCCTGAACTTTTTCTTGAACCTTTGTGTTTGCCTTTGCTTCTTCTAACAAAATTTTTCTGTTTACCAAGGCATTAACAGTTTTTTCTTTTGCATCATCTTCCGAATAGCCATTATTTATTAAATCTGAGCCATAATTATTATAGGCATTGTTATATTCTCTTCTGGTTATGGTTAATGTTTTGCCATCATCATAAGATATAGAAATAACGGTTTCATTTAAATAACTTGCAGAGTTTTGTGAAAACAAATCACACCCAGCAAAAACAAATGTCATACAAAATACTAATAATACTGCTATAATTCTTATTGTCTTTTTCACCCTAAATCTCCTAATTGAGTAAATATTAAGCAACATTGTCTTGCCTTTATGGCAAAATCCAACGAGTACAAGTATACAATATTAAATTAAAAATGGCAAACAATTTTAAAATATATGTTTTTAATGTTTACGATTTTTTATATGCTTTGTTTTAAGAACTCTAAAACAAAATTAACTTTATTCTCTATTGTCTTAAATGAAATATCAAAAGTGATTATTGGCACATCTTCAAATTTTAAAACTGCATTTTTACATTCCGACATAGACCTATTTAAGCCGTCAGTCATAATTTCTTTTGTTTTGTATAAATATAGGGCTATTTTTGACGGACTTATTACCACCTGCTTTATGCCTAGTTTTATTGCCAAGTTTTTAATATAGCCAATTTTTAATAACATATTTACTTGCTGAGGCATGTCGCCGTAAGTTTGTGTAATTATATCCTCCACATTTTTATAGTCTTCTTCGCTACTTATTTCGCTTATGCTAGAATATAATTTTATTCGCTCTTCTTGTGATGGAACATACGAAGAAGGAATGTTCGCCGAAACGGCAATGTCTATTTTTACAGGTTTTGCCTCGGATTTTTTTTCACCTTTTAATTCTTTAACAGCACTTTCAAGCAATCTACAATACATGTCATATCCAACTTTTTCTAAATGGCCGTGCTGTTCTTTGCCAAGCACATCACCAGCACCCCTTATTTCTAGATCTCGCATAGCAATATTAAAGCCACTGCCAAGTTCGGTAAACTCCATTATTGCATCTAGTCTTTTATACGCATCACTTGTAAGGAGTTTAGATGGGTTGTATGTGAAATATGCGAAAGCAAGACGATTGCTTCTACCAATTCTGCCACGAAGTTGATAAAGGTCTGCAAGCCCAAGCCTATCCGAATCTATAACAATAAGAGTGTTTGCCATTGGCAAATCTATTCCACTCTCTATTATGGTTGTTGCAACCAAAACATCAAACTCGCCATTATACAATTTATATACTGTGTCTTCTAGTTGTTTTTCTGGCATTTGCCCATGAGCAACGCCAATTCTTGCATTTGGCAATAGTGCCCTAATTCTTTCTGCCTGCTCGTATATGTGTTCTACCCTATTATAAACAAACAGCACTTGCCCACCACGTGATAACTCTTTTTTGCAAGCATTTAGAATAAGAGAATCAGACTCCTCGCTTACAACGGTATGAACAGCAATTCTTTGTTTTGGTGGGGTTTCTATTATAGATATATCCCTTATTCCTGTTAGCGCCATATTTAGTGTTCTTGGTATTGGCGTTGCAGACAAAGTTAAAACATCTATGTCATTTTTTAATTCTTTAATCTTTTCTTTATCGGCAACACCAAATCGTTGCTCTTCGTCTAATACAAGTAGTCCCAAGTTTTTAAAGCAAACATCTTTTGATAACAATCTATGTGTTCCAATAATTAAATCAATCTTGCCTTCTTTTATTTCTTTTATGATTTGTTCTTGTTGTGATTTGTTTTTAAACCTATTTAAAACA
>JAGCEE010000214.1 GCA_017650795.1 Clostridia bacterium
ATTTTTTATTGGAGGCGAATACAAAAGCGCTTGTATGCTAGCCTCTGTAAATGCTTTTTCTTGTTTATCTAATAATTCGTCTTTTGTTTTTATTTCTTCTTTTATTTTATTTATTCGTTCAATTAAAATCTCAACTTCACTCTTTTGTGGCATTTGTGGGTCACTACTTGCAACCTCTGGAACCAAATCTTCAAGCTTTGTAGAATAGGATCCCGAAAGGTATAGCGCTAGTTTTGCACAAGCTGGACCAACCAATTCGTACAATACACTTGATGCCAATATTATGGTTAAAAGTGCTTCACCCATATCGCCACCAATCGTTCTAGCGCCAAGCACTGCAAGGCCAATGGCAACACCAGCCTGAGGTATTAGTGCAAGCCCAAGGTTGTTGCGGACATTGTTTGATTTTTTTGTTGTTGTACAGCCAAGATATGCACCAAAATATTTGCCAACAATACGCACAATAAAATATACAATACCAATCACCCAAAGTGGTGCAAATCCGAAGTTTGATGCTTGGGAGAATAGTGCCGACAAATTGAAACTAAGTCCTGATCTTACAAAGAATAATAAAAGTATTGGTGGACTAAAATAATTTACTTGCAAAAATAAATTTTCGTCATGAGACACATTTGTGTAGACTGTGCCAATCACCATGCAACCAAGTAGAGGGCTTACATCTAATAGTGATGCTATACCACAGAACAAAAACAATATGCAAACAACAATTATAAGCCTATTGTCGTTTGAATGTTTTGATAGTAAAAACTTTAAAGCAAAACCTAAAACTGCGCCAATTACAATTGCAAGAATGTTTTTTAAAAGTGGCATGGCAACAATGCTAAATTCAAATCCTCCACCGCAAATGGTTGCAAGAGCAATCGAAATTGCAATGCTATATGCAATTAAACTAACGGCATCATCAAGTGCAACAACTTGAAGCAAGGTATCAACAAATTCGCCCTTTGCTTTTGTTTGCCTGATTGTCATTATTGTAGATGCCGGTGCTGTGGCAGATGCAAGTGCTGCTAGTACAATAGAGAATGCCAAACCAAGCCCAAACACGAAATACATAACAATAAATACCAATATGGATGCGAGCAAAGATTCAAACAGTGTTAGCACAACGATACTTTTTCCATTTTTTTTAAGACTGTCTAGTTTAAAAAACTCGCCAACGCCAAATGCAATAAATGCAAGGGCTATATCTGAAATAAAATCTGTGCCTTCAATTATGCTTGCAGGAATTAGGTTTAAAACATAAGGACCAATTAAAATTCCTGCAATTATGTATCCGGTGACATTTGGCAGTTTAAAAATTTTGGTAATGCGGGTAAGCAAAAAACCAAAAAAAAGCATGATTGCTATTGAAATAATTATTTGTGCCACGGTGGATGTGCCACTAAGCATATTTTGAAACCAATTCATTAAACTAGCCTTTAATAATAAGAGTATACATTTTATGTGTTTTTGGTGCAAATGTTTTTTGATAATAGTATTTATATTATTGTATAAAAGTGCTCAAATTTTAATTTTGTTTGTATAAAATAAACATTTATGGTACAATGATGCCGTGAATTATTCAAGTCAAATTAAAAGCTTGCAAAGCTATAAACTATTGCAAAAAGAGTTTAATGAGGGCAAGATTGGTGGTGCCTATCTGTTTTATTGTCCAGACGGGCTTACGGCTGAGGTTTTTTTACTAGAAACTGCAAAGCTTATTGAAAGTTTGAGTAATTCTGGAGACAAGTCCGATTTAAAGATAGATGCCAATACGCATCCCGATGTTTTGGTTTATCCTAAAAACAAAAATTTTGTGGTAGAAGACGCTTTAGATATA
>JAGCEE010000215.1 GCA_017650795.1 Clostridia bacterium
ATATTCAACTTATTCATTAAAATAGATAATAACATGTTCGCCACCTTTTCTGTTTATTTTAAAACTGTTATTATTAAAAAACACATCTTCAACATTAAGCCCAACACATTCGCTAACACGAATACCAGTGCCTAAAAATAAACTAAGCAATGCCAAATCACGTACAGATGTGCGCTTGTTAAATGCTTGTTCTCTAACAGATAAATCAACCGGCTTTTCTGTTTCATTTAAAAGCATTGCCACCTCATTTGGCTCTAAATGAATTATTGGTTTTGTATGTATTTTGGGTGTTTTTACTTTGGAAGATTCATCCTGTAAAATCTCTCCATTATTGTACAAATACTTAAATAATGATCTAATAGATGAAAGTTTCCTAGCTTTTCCTCTTTCATTATTTTGATAAGTTTTTCCATCTTTTTCAAAGTATGATAAATAACTTAAAAATAGCTCAATGTTTTTTGATTTTATCTTATTTATATCATCCAAACTAATATCTTTTTCTGGCTTAAATAACAGCTCATTAGATAAAAAATAAAAGAATATACTAATATCTGTGGCATAGTTTAGGCGTGTAAGAGGGGAAGTTGTGTCAGAAATTGAGATAAAGTAATCAGTAATAAACTCTGGCAATATACCAACGATTTTCCTAAGTTTTTCCATAGATTGTTTATTTCTTTCAAAAATATAATTACTCATACTTATATTATACAATGATTTTGCGAACAATTCAAGCAAAATGGATTTGTATTAAATATATTTTTAAGAATGATAAAAAGATAATTTGCTTTACAAAATATCACATTTTATATATCATTAGTGTATGATTCATTTGGATAGAGAATATGTTGAGCAACTAACTACTAATGTAAATGTTGATGCATTTGCAGTTTCTTTTGATTTGATAAAAGAAAGGCTTAATATTGCAATGAATAATCTTATGACAAAAAATGCCTTCATTACAGATTATGGAATAGAAATTGCAAATGAAGTATTAACAGGGGCAGAAACAACATATTCAACATTAGACATATATTTAGAACTAAATGCACCACTAATAGAAAAAAACGACATAGATACAAAAAAGAATAGTTTTAAAAACTGGTGGGCAAGATTTTTTGATGAGTTTAAAAACAATTTAAAAATATTTTCAAGAAAAAAGAAATCTCAAAAACAAATGGAAAAAGCTGAAAAAAAGTTAGACCAAACAAAACTATATACAATTAAGCATTTGTTTAGAGATATACAAATACAACTTTCAAAAGTACATTACAATACAGCCAGAATTCAATTTTTTGCTGATAAAATTCAAATTTTAGACAAAAATGATTATGCTTGCGAAATAAATGTATATCCAATTATAACAAATAATAGTGGAATAGCAAAAAGGTATGTAATAGGGAAAAAAGAACCACAAATATTGGATTTTAAGAATAGATTTAAAAATATAGAAAGCCTACATGATATAACAAATGAAATGTCCTTGATACAACTAAGGCTCTTAAACTCAATTTTTTATAAAATATTTAAACGTTCACCAAATCAAGTTTTTGTAGAATCATTGATTTTTAATGTGCCATTTGAATTATATACAGATGACGTTTACGAAACCGCAATAAACATATTTAACTACTTTAATAATAGTACTATGCAAAACTATACAAGCATATGTGACAACAATAAAAAACTATTTGCAGATGATATGAATACCGAAACAATTGATGTAGCAATAAAACTTATAAAAAACGTTAGTTTTGAATAAAACAACAAAAAAGCCCAAAACATATGCCCAATTATTCGCAAAAGCTGTCTTTTGCGAATAAATATTGTTTGTTTTAATTATAATAGTATTCACTCTCCTTTTCAAGTTTTTTATATATTCATTCTTTAAATTGTTGGTTTCATTCAAAAAACACAAGATATTTGTTTAGACATTTTTTATCTTATCTGCTTTTATATAAATTGTTATCCTTTTGTTCCTAAAAAAAATAACAGGCATTATTTATCTCTTTGCCTGTTTTTTTTAACTACACAAGTTCAAATTTGGTATTTGATAAATGATGTATATTGATTACTTATTACTCACCGTCTAATTCTTTTTGCACAGAATCAATCTTTTCTTGAACTTTTTTAATTTCCAGCTTTCTATTTAGTTCATTTAATTTTTTCTTTAAGTATAATTCGTCATCAAAATTTGGTGCTTGCGATGTTGAATCTATTGTTATAGTTGTATTGCTTGATAATTTAGATATGTTTAAACCTATTATGAATAAGATTATACAAATCATTTCTACTGCAAATATTAAACAAATTGCAAATATGTATCCCCTGCTAATTGCTATATCTTGATAATAGAAAACAAATCCACCAACTATTACTGCAATAAGAGAATTAAATACAATAAAGAATAGATATTTTGCAAGTTTGTATTTGTTTTTGTGTCTTCTTGTTTTGTATGTATCTATTAGTAAGAATAAGAGCAACAAACCACAAACAGACACCACTGCAATATCTAGCCACATAATTCCGCTTTTATTCAATAATTTATCAGTTGCAAGATATACAACCCAACCAATAGCAAGAACCGTAATAATTGTTAGTGCGGCATAAACGGAACTTAATAGTTTCCTTTTTTGTTTATTATCCATAATAACCCCCAAATCTTATTTATATTAGTTGCCTTTATTTTAAATGCAAATTAACATTTTGTCAATAGATTATACTTTTTTTAAATCATGTGATATAATAAATACATGGAAAATAAAATTGTTTTAATTACAGGTGCTTCGGGCAAAATAGGCTCATCTATTGCTCTAACCTTTGCCAAATCTGGCTATAATGTTGTTATTTGCTATAATAATTCAAAAGAAGTTGCTAAAAAACTTTCTGATAAGATTTTGTCTCTTGGTGTTGGTTGTTTATGTCAATATGTAGACATTTCTAATGCCGATGGCGTAAAACAAATGGTTAATGATGTTATATCTGTTTTTGGCCACATAGATGTTCTTGTTAATTGCGCAGGAATAGCAAGTTATAATATTTTAATAGATGAAAGTGATGAAAGCATTCAGCATTTAATAAACACCAATCTGCTAGGAACAATATATACTAGTCGTGAAGTATCAAAACATATGATTAGTAGACATTTTGGCAAAATTATTAACATATCTTCTGTTTGGGGTAATATTGGCGCAGCTGGCGAAAGTGTTTACTCTGCATCAAAAGGTGCCATTAACACATTTACAAAAGCGTTAGCAAAAGAACTTGCATACAGCAATATAAATGTAAAT
>JAGCEE010000216.1 GCA_017650795.1 Clostridia bacterium
ATGATATTCATAACTTTCACTATCTCTAGAAATTGGTTTGGATGATTTTGGTGACAGGTAAAAGCTAGTAATTTCAAACGAATCACCAGCCAATACTTTTTTATAAGTTTCCATATCATCTGGTGATGAATACATTGATTTTGAAGAAACATAGTTTATATAAATCATTATTCAAAGTCCTTTTCTAGTTCTCTAATTTTACCTTCAATCTTTTGTTCTTTAACTCGTTTTACCATATCAAAATACAAATTCAAGGCTCTCTTAAAGGCTGCCTTGACTTCGCCAGAGAACTTGTTGTAGTCAAGTTTTGGTCTATGGTACTTACAATAATATGTGCCGATAGTATTGTTGTATTGGTTGTAATAAACTTTTTGTGTAACTTCAATATCACCACTCCACCTTGTATAAAGTAACCTATTGCCATTTATAGACAGGTATAGATTTGGATAATCGTCATCGTTTTCATCTTTCACAACAGTTACACCCTTGCTAGAATACTCTTCTAGCAATTCTTCAACTATCCGTTTTTGATATTCGTGGAATATTTCAAAGTTCTTGTTTTTCATTAGTAAAGTCCTTTTCAATCTCTTTAATCTTAGCCTGAATCTTATCTTCCTTGAATGATTTAATGATATTATTGTATTCCAACAATCGCAAATCCATTAGCTTGTAAAGTTGTTCCTTGCTTTTAATATCGGCACTGTTTATCTTGTTATAAACATACATTTCAGTACCCTTTTGGATTGTATAGTATTCCATATAGCAAGTTGTACCCTTTACAAATAACTTGAATATAGAACCACAATCACCCAATCTCCAGGAGAAATGGGTTTGGTATCGTTCCATTTCATAGCCTTTCTTCTTAAAGGTATCAAATATTTCAGGCAAATCTTCGTACTTAATCATTCCTAAAATCCTTATCAATTTCTCGTTTCTTCTTATCAACCTTTCGTTTCTTTTGTAAGTACAAGAAATTATTATAATTTTTAATTGATTCTTCTGGTTGTTTCAAGAATAATTCCTTGTACTGATTATTCAAGTTTTGCCATTTGTTGATAGCAAACTTAACAATCAATTTCCTATCGTTTTTAAAGAATGTGTAAGGCTTTTTTTCTACACTAATGGCTTGGATAAAGGGAATGTAATCTTTTGGTGTACGTTCACTATATAAGCCCTTATGGGGCGAATTGGCTAACTTTAGGCCAGTAATGTAATAAAGGTTTTCATAGTCAAACCAAACCATTATACCATCAAAAAGGTCATATTCTAGGGTTTCGCTAGAATAGATACGGGTATTGTGTTCATCTTTCTTAAACGGAACATCAATCCACTTGTGTATTCCAATAGACTTATACTGGTCAGCCTTTTGGTCGGATAAAACGGATATAGAATGGCTATAATACCCATCTTTCTTGTTATGAATGTGCAAAACAATGTTCTTAACAATACCTTTTGCCTGTATTGCTGCCCTAATTTCATCTTCCAATGCTTTAAAACCATTTGTGTACATATACAAACCTCCAATTAAAGCCCAAAATAACAAAATCAACCCATTTTGTCAATTACGATTTAGTAAAATAAAGTTTACATTTTTTATAAATAATCTATGAAAAATTGAATAGCTGGTCAGCATTTTGTCTGACCAATTTCTTGTTTTTTATAGGAGAAATAATTATGGCAAAAAAGACATATGCTGAAAAGCTAGAGTTATATAATCGCAGAATAGCAAAGTTCCACACTAAGTTTACAAAAGAGGAATTGTACGATTTTGGTGTTGCACAACGGACTTAGAACCATACCACAGATACTTCGTCTATGGTTAATCTTAAACTTAAATAAGTTTGTGGATATGGATGAAATGATGGAAAACTACGCACAATTTGAAAACGAAAAG
>JAGCEE010000217.1 GCA_017650795.1 Clostridia bacterium
ATGTTTGATTTATAGCGATATATGGTCGTTTCAAGCCCATTACAAACTGTATAAAATCGCCCTTTTATATTATAATTATAATACCATTTAAAAGAAAAGAAAAAAGTTTTGATACAGCATTTAGCCCGTTTGTAGCGATATATGGTCGTTTGGACAGTATCAAAGTGATATATTGATATGTACGGTAAATAGGCAAAAAAGCAATATAAAAAGTGTGTTTTGTCGCTATATATGGTCAATTCAGCATTTACTGCTCGTTTGATATAATGGTCTGTTTGTGAATAGAATATTAATAGATTATTAAGAGAATATGAACAGATAGACTGTTGAAAAATAGTGAATAGAATATGAATAAATTAAATTGATAACATTAATTTTCAACAGCTTGCTTTGTGTATGTTTAACAAGTTTAAACAGTGTTTTTTGTGCATATGTGTGAAAACGGGTTACAGGAGCAAAAACTTTAATACGCTAAAGTGTTAAAGCTTGTGTATGTTGTACAATATGATATGTTGAATGTTATGTTATTTTGTATGATATATACAATGTTTGTATAATGTGCATAATGAGAAGTAATTATTTTGTGAATAGTATACAAAGAGCTGAAAAGTCAGCATTAAGGGTAAAAATGCTTGTTTTTAGCGATATATCGTTATTTGCGCTATGTCAAACAGTGAAGTTGAGATAGTGCTTTTTTAAGGGTTTTGTCGCAATATATCGTTATTTGCAAGCTACTGCTCATTTGCAACTTAAATTATTGTTGTTGTGTATATTGCATAAAAAAGATAGATATTATATTAGCTCTTTTGTGCATTTTATATTATACGGCGTATAGTATTCTAATTTGCGTTAAAATGCCCTTTTTTGACGTTCTACAAAAAGCAATGATATTATATTACCTATACCCTAAAAATCAATTGTAGCGCATTTTCAACTCTTTGTAATAAACCTTAAAAACAAGGGTTTTGTAAAGGTATATAGGCAAAAACAAGCTCCTGCTCATTTATTTTTGATAACTATTTGTATTATTTGCTTTAGTGCTTTAATGTAGTGATATTATTAACGTGATAATAACGCTTTAGCGAAGTGAAGTGAAGTGCTTTGGTGCTTTAGTGTATTGAAGTGATTAAATCGTGATTAAATTAAGTTAGTAGTTAAGTTATTTTTAAGTTAGTTTTTAAGTATTATTTAAGTTATTATTTAAGTGAAGTTTATTTATACTTTGGGGATAGAAACAGGGGAAGTATACAAAGAGTTATTTTCTTTTTTTGTCAACTTTCGACTTGACAAATAGGTGACAATGCTTTGGCGATTTAGCGCACTAAACTTCATCACTTCAACTTGCTAAAGCAAGGCAGTTAGCTTCAATACTTTACAGTAGTACAGTGTAGCACTTCAACGCAGTAAAGCAAGCGTTGCTGTTCATTAAGATATTTAACTTGCGTAAACAAACAATTAACAAGTTAAAACAATGAACAGCCGCAAAATGTAGATATATTGTGAATTGATTAATTTTTTCGTGGGGGATAGTTTACATTTAGAAAAAACTTTTAACTTGCAGGATTGGGGGGAGGTGTTCTACTCCACTCACACCAGCCCTCAAACACTATCCTCTAATCACTCTCTAAACTACTCTCCAATCAATCTCAAATCAATCTCAACTACCCTCTCAATCCCTATCACCTAATCTCTAATCTCTAATCAATAATCATATCCCCATAAATCCCTATATATAGCCATTAATA
>JAGCEE010000218.1 GCA_017650795.1 Clostridia bacterium
ATAGGGAAATTTTAAATGAAATGGTTCAAGCGAGTACTCAAGCTAATGGGCGCAGGCATATTAACAGCAATAGTTTATCACGAAAGTAAGACTTTGTTTGAAATTAGAAAAGATATGTTGAAGCACCAACACTGGATGAATACAAAGGTAAAGGGTAAGAAGAAATGATTGATGAAGTTAATCACTTTATTAAAAGGATGCGGAATTATCAATTTATTCGCCCTGTAGATGTTCACGATGATGATGAACTTAAAAAGTTGATGTACAAACGAAAGATTAATGAATGTTATTCTTTCATCAAATACTTGAATTGGAGAAAGGATAGCTTGAAGTTGTCTGAAGAAAAGAAGGCAGTTCAAGAGATTCAAAACGAAATTGTAGAAGAATATAGAAATTGGAAAAGGTTGAAAGATGGTAAACAAACTGATTGAAGTATTCATACAAATGTTTTTACCAAAGGTGGAACTTGTAAACATTCCATTGGCTGAGGTCAAACCAAAGCCAATAGTACACGATTTGGATAGGAACTATCATCATTGGGTGGTAACAGAACATACCCAAGAAAGAATGAAACAAAGAAAGATTTCATTTTCTGAAATTAACTTGGCTTTCAAGTATGGCAAGGAATCCGATAGAGGGTTGGAACTTTCTATTGTGGATATTCCTGATAGTGAATTTGATGGCTTGAATAATTATGATATTAAGGCATTGACTTACTTGTTACCATTGACTGTAATCTTGAATAAGAAAGACAAGGTAATCAAGACGGTCTATGCCAATAACAAGACTTATTTCAAGGAAAGAATTGTTGCCGACCAAGTTCGTAAGAGTGCTAGTAATAAGTACACAAAACGATTGAAAGGCAAGATTAGGGATGCTGAAAAGATAAAGCACCACAAAGAAAAGAAATACAAAAAGTTTGATATAGATGATGAATACTGAAGATAAACATAAGTTTGATTATCTTAACGATACATCTTATTTGTTGAGGTTGAACCTTGAACGAAATAAGTTTGATATTGTTAGAACAACTATATTGAACGATGATATATGGACAGTAACATATAGTGAAAATGTAGTCGGTACAATCACCTTTAGACAGACACCTGAACACACTTTTTGTAATATAAGATTTTACACTTATATCAAAGACCAAATTAAGATTAATGACTTTTTGATGAGTGAATTTTTCCAATTTGACGAAGAAGGCAAATGGGTAAGATTTAACTTTGAAAAGTTTGACAAGTTTTTTGAGCCAATCAAGCAACATATAAAGTATGTTGAAGCTGAACCTGAAGAAGAACAGCAAAGGCTAGAAGATTGTGTTTCTCGCTTGCGAGAATACTGTGATGTAGATGAAAAGTTTTCTAAAAATTTATTGACAAAAGATTTGAAAGTTCTATTAAGAGATTATGATAGAATGAAACAAGAATTAAAAAGTTATTCAAATAAGATAGTTGATTTATTTTTAAAAATGGAGTAAAATATGAATCTAGTAGAAAGGGTTAGGCTGTTCTTCTCGGAACACAAAATAATCAAAAACAATAAGAAGTTGGTAAAGAAAATACCATTTCTTAAAATGGATGATAACTATAAGAGAACTTGGTTAGATGAAGTTCCTTATGGTTGGCAGAAGTTTGCTTTGATTTATTTTGAAAAGATTGAAACGATTTTGAATGACCACAATGCAAAGGACTATCTTAGAATAACTGAAGTTAAAGAAAAGTGGGGCAAGTTAAGGATTTATTATTCGTTTGTAAACAATCCAAAATATGAACAAAATAAGTGGATTGAAGACATAGACAGATTGTTCGCAACCTTGGAAAAAGAAAGTTGGAAACTTTGTATTGATTGTGGTGCAGTAGCTTCATATCAAACAAATGATTATGTTACACCGGTTTGTGGTAAGTGTAAGGAAGTGATTGAAAGGTTATACCCTAATGTGACTGTTACACCAAAGTCATAAATAATGTATGAC
>JAGCEE010000219.1 GCA_017650795.1 Clostridia bacterium
CAAGCTTAGCAATATACTCGTCTAAGCTAATGCTTTTTTCATCAAAAAACTTAGAATCAAGTTCGAAAGCTTTTGTATCAAAAGCATGTTGTAGAATACGAAAGGTATGAAAACATTTACCATACTGAGCGTAGTCATTAACAATATAATCTACAACTTCTTTATTTAAACAAACAATTTCTAATGCTTTGATTATATCTTTTGGAACAATTACCTTTGCCATTTTTATCTCCTTATATTCTGCATATTCTTAAATATTATCTAAATGGTTCTGATTCTTTTTGAATTTCTGCAAAAAAATTAACTACTTCTTTATATGCTGCTCTGATCTTTTCTTTTCTGTTTATGTATTCATCTTTATCAATATGCTTTGCATCAAAAAAATCCGAATCAATTCTTTCATTTCTTAAATCATAATTAAGTTTTAAATTGCTAAAAAAATGAATACACTCGCCATGCTCAAACACCTCAATAAAATATGCCACCGAATCATCATCTTTTAAAACGGTTTTTAATGCTTGTTTTGTTTTTTCTGGAACAATTACCTTTGCCATTTTACACCTCACTTAATTACATTTTTTATTATCCTTATTGTATATAAAAACTTTGTTTTTGTCAATATTGTATTTGCCATATATTTCATAAGCCGATTGTTTTTTTTCGTGCTTGCCACTTTGGTAAATATAAGATTGCTTTTTATTTTTCAACACAAATTTCTATTAAATTTTTTGGCTTTTTTAATCTAAACATCTCGGCCTCAAATGCCTCAACTTTTCCTATTATAGAAAAATATTTACAAACCTCTTCAATACTAAAAAATCGTTTATTATATCCGTCAACAAAGTAATAGTTTTCTTCTAACTTTACCCCCTGTCCTGCTCCATGGTTTGTATCATTTAAAGAATTAACCCTAGCAAAAATATGTCCACCTTTTTTTAATATTCTTTTTATTTCTTCCATGATTTGCATTGTGGTTTTACTATCAAAATAATGCAAAGATAAATCGGCAATTATAATTTCAAATTCTTGATTATTAAATGGTAATTTTTTTGAAATATCAACAAGCTTAGTTTTTGCCTTTGGAACAAATTTTTTTAAAGACTTAATTGCCTCTTTTGAATAATCACAGGCAACAACATTAAAACCTTTTTCGGTTAAGTACAATGCATTATTCCCCTTGCCACAACCCAAATCCAATATTGGTGTTGACGCTTTTTTTAATATGTTTAAATACTTGTCTAACCAATCATCAAAAACAGGTTTATCTCCAGCTTGCTCTTTAAAAGTTTTATTCCAAAAATCTTCAAATGCCATATTTACCTCTAATTACATTATAACATACAAACCTTTATAACGCATTCATTTTTCATAATTTACTACAATTATAAAAATAACCTTTAAACATAATAAGTTTGCATAATTACATATTGACAATATTACAAATGATTTATATAATATCATTAGAGGTAATTATGGAAAACAAAATACAATACACAGTAGAAAAAATAGACTCACTAGAAAAATCACTATTAAATAGCAATTCTAATTATTCTTTGCTAATTTTAGAAAACTATATTGGTGCAATTAAGGAACTTAGAAGAGATTTATATTATTTGTGCCTTTACAGCGACAAAAAGAGCGAACAAACTATTGCAGTATTAAAAGAGGAATATGTTAAGTTTTGCAAATTTAATTATGATTTAGTTAAAACTAAATTGTTGTCTAATGTTGGTTTTGCAACAGTTATATCATCTATGCTTGGTAGTTATAAATGGATTAAACCATACGATACAGATGGTAGCATGCAAAAAACAACCGAAGATATTATAAACAAACTTATACAAGACTTATATAATTCTGATTGTAAAATGAAGTATTATCGTATTAGAGGATTAAAACACATGTTTGGCAGATTTAAGCTAGATGTAAAGCAAAATGACTCATACAAAAGTATTTTTTAATAAAATAGCCACAAAAAACAGGGCATTTGCTCTGTTTTTTTATTTATTAAATACAAATTTAAACTAATTAAGTATCTTGCGTTCTTTCAATTTGTAAACTTTTAACATATATTCCTGGATTTTCAACATTTTCTACTTTTAAGCCATTTCTTCCCAACATATCGTTTATACAACTATCAGGTAGTATGCAAAAATTATTCATCGCTAGGTCATACAATACAAATTTGCCTTTTGATTC
>JAGCEE010000220.1 GCA_017650795.1 Clostridia bacterium
AATCTTGAATAAAAAACTTTATATATTTTTCATCATATCCAAAATAGTTTTTGCTTTTTAAAAAGTCCTTTGTTGCTTTATCATTTTTATCACTTGTCATTATAAATAAAGGAATAACTACACCTGCTTTTGATGTGACATTTTTTAAATTATTTATTAAACATTCAAAAATGTATAAATCTCTTGTTATTCCAATATTATACATACCTTTTGGCCCGTCAAAACCAAGCCTTGTTCCCATGCCACCGGCTAAAATAAGAGCAGCAACTTCACCATTTTTTATTGAATTTAATCCAATTTTTTCATAATTTTGTTTATTTTTCTCAATTTTTTCTATTGTTAATACATCTATTGGACTTATTTCGTTAAAGTTAATTGAATTATTTTTTCCAATTTCATCTAAGTACGAAAAGTCAAGACTTTCTATTTGATTATATAGTCCTTTTTTCTCGTCACCCGATAATTCATTTACAAATTTTAAAAGATGTTCTTGATTGTATTTTTTTAGTTTGTTCATACATACTTCCTTTTTTGCCTATTAATAGTATAGCATAAAAAAATACTTTGTGATATTTTTTTTCTTACAAAGTATTTTTTTAGTAAATTATTCTTGAATAAACTTTCCAACTATCACATCATCGCCGTCTGATATTTCAAGATTTTTAATGCTCATAACTGCCCTTATGTCTGCCTCGCAAGATTTAACAAAATCTACATACTTGGTTTTAATTTGTACGGTTTCTATTTCGGTTTTTAAAGATACTTTTGCCTCAGATTTGCTTTGTCTTATTTTTGAAACAACCGAAACCACCTCGTCACCCATTGGCAATATTTCTTTATCTTCGTAATCTTTAATCTTGCCGATTTCTAGTTTATGAATAGATATTTCGCCTACTGTGGATTTGAATGTGTTTTGATATATTTCCTCGGTGACATGTGGCATATATATTGCGAACATTTTTAACATGCCAAGTAGTGCATTATAACAAACATATTGTGCCGACTCTTTTGCTTTTTCGCCATATATTTCTGGTTTGTATAATCTATTTTTAACTATTTCTACATAGTTATCACAGAAGTTCCAGAAGAACGATTCAAGTTCGCCCATTGCAAGCCCTACTTCATATTTTTCAAAGTATTTAATAAAATTATCAAACATTGCATTATATTTTGCACAAAGCCATTTGTCCATTGGTAAAAGTTCAACATCCTTTGGAGTATAACCATCAACAAACTGCCAAACAAACTTGCTTGCATTGTATAATTTATTTAGTAATCTTTGTCCATTTTTAAACTCTTCTTCGCCAAATATAATATCACGACCAAGGCTTCCTGTTGCCGTCCAATATCTAGTGACGTCGGCGCTATATGTGTCGATTAGTGCAATAGGGTCGGATTTGGCATTGCCCTTGCTTTTTGAAATTTTTTCGCCCGCACTTGCCATAATAAAGCCAGAAATCATTATGTTATCCCATGGTTTTATTCCACTATGATAGAAAGATTTTACTATTGTATAAAAATCCCATGTTCTTATTATGTCATGAGCATTTGGCCTTAGACTCATTGGCATTAAACGATTGTATGTTTTGTCATCTATGTTCCATTTACAGTTTATTTGTGGGGTGACAGAACTTGTTGCCCATGTGTCCAAAATATCGCTTTCTGGAATAAAGTTGTTGCCACCGCATTTAGGGCAAGCATGTTTTGGACTTGTGCTTATTGGATTTACTGGCAAGTCTTCTTTTTGGGCAACTATAATTTCGCCACAATCTTTACAATACCAAACTGGGAATGGCACACCAAAATACTTTTGACGGCTAATACACCAATCCATCATCAAGTTTTCTACCCAATCGTTATATCTAGATTGCATGAATGCTGGATACCATGTAATTTGGTCGCCTTTTTTGCGCCATTCTTCTTTATTTTCTAATGTTTTAATAAACCATTGTTTTTTAAGGTTAATTTCCACCTCGGTTCCGCATCTTTCATGAACAGATACTTGGTGAGTTAGTGGGTCTTGCCCAATTAGAAGCCCTGCCTCTTTTAAGTCGGCAATAATTTGTTCTCTTACTTCCTTGCATTTAAGGCCTGCGTATTTTCCCGCACGCTCGGTCATATAACCAGCATCATCTATTGCAACTTTGTATTCTAAATTATACTTTTTAAACCATTGAGTATCGGTTTGGTCACCAAATGTACAGCACATAACTGCACCGGTCCCCTTTTCCATATCTGCCTTATCATCAGTCATAATTGGAACGTAATAGTTATATAATGGTACTTTTACATTTTTTCCAACAAGGTGAGCATAGCGTTTATCGTTAGGGTTTACAAAAACGCAGTCACAAGCACACAAGAATTCTGGACGAGTGGTTGCTATTTCCAAAAACTCACTATCGCTTCCCTCAACAAAGAATTTTAAATGATTGAATGTTGTTTCTATCTCTTTTGTTTCTAGTTCGCTTTGTGCAATGGCTGTACGGCACTTTGTACACCAAAGTGCTGGTGCATTGGCATAATATACCTTGCCCTTTTTATACAAATCCAAAAAAGACATTTGGCTTGTTTTTTGTGCATCTGGGCTAACGGTGTGATATCTTAAGCTCCAATCTGCCGAATTGCCTATTTTAATAAAGAGGTTTTTAAACTCATCAACATATTTGTTTACAACTTCCATACAAATATTTGTGAATTCTTCCCTAGGCATACTATATGCTTTTATGCCTCTTTCTTTTTCTACCAATAGTTCGGTTGGTAATCCATTATCGTCAAAACCAAAGGGATAAAATACATTGTACCCACGCATTCTTTTATAACGTGCAACAAATTCGGCCTGAGAATAACTAAATATATGCCCAATATGAATTTTTCCACTTACTGTTGGCGGTGGAGTGTCTATTGAATATATTGGCTTAGTTTGATTTTCTCTATCAAACCTATACACGCCTTTTTCTTGCCAAAAATCCTGCCATTTTTTTTCTGAGGTTTTAAAATCGTATTTGTTTTCTAACATATTTTCTCCTTAAATAATACAATTTGTTTTCTAAGTGACTTTTTTGCACACAATAAAAAAATCAAGTAGCCCTCATGCCACCCAATTTTTAAATATTTACTAGATGGCACAAGAAAAGTTGTGCGAGGCTAACCCACACTTAAAACTTTTCCACGACCACTACAAATTGCTTTTTCATATTAAACATTTTAGCATAACAAGCATTTTTATGTCAAACGAATATTAGTTTTGATTTTGTACTAATATCAAATCAATTTAAAACTTGTATCACAAACACATATATAAATACATGATTTATTGCTAGCCACCAAAACCCGCGCCATCTAAACCCGCATTATCTTCCCAATAAAAACGCTTTAAGTGTGGGTAGCCATCGTTTATGCTTGCAGACCTTACCCAGTTTGAACCAAGGTCTAGACTTTTTAAACTATCACTAGTTATCTTATGTAAATCCCCACTAGTACTGCTTATGCCAAAGAGCATTATGTGTGATTCCTTTTTCCAATTGTTAGAGCTATTAACTATTATTCCATATTCAAACGTCATTTTCCCATTTTTATCATAACCGATGCTATATTTAAAACTCTCATAACCATCACTACGTTTAAGTCCGACTGTCGTATATGCCGTATTAACTTCACCTGTTGTACTGCCAAAATCACTAGTTGTATAACAATTTTCAAATTTGCCACCACCCAAACCTGTTGATGCAGTATTTATTGATAATAGGCATTCTTGAATTGATGACCTATTTGTTGTTGTTTGTGTCCCATAATCTTCACTCTCTGTCTTTAAATTACAACTAATACTATAATCAATATAAAACCTAAACTCTGAACCACCTATATTTTCGGCGGTACTATAACAGTTTGTTAAAACACCGTCAGTATATCCCACAATTCCACCAGATGACCTAGATCTAATTTCTAATTCTAGCCAATTATAAGTATATGTATATGTCCACTTCCACACAGCGTAATGATCAAAACTAAAAGACTTATCATTGCCATTTGAATCTTCATGTAAATAAACACTATACGAATGTAATGAGCCTAAGGTGTTTTTTAATGTTCCAGTATTTCCGCAATCTGTAAAAGATTGCCCGCCAAAACCACAGATTCCACCAACATTAACACCAACAACATCGGCCGTATCATCATCTGAATAAGCTGAATGATGGTTAAAACATTCCTTAACTTGCAGATTATTACCAGCAGTACCAACTATTCCACCAGCATTGTCGCCATCAACAATTCCGTAATTTAAACATCCTTCTATTGTACCAGATGCCTCACTAGCATCACCAACAATTCCTCCGGCACAAGAGGCGACATAGTTATAACTTTGATCAGAGCCATAATGCCTACCAATAACAGGAATTCCGTAATTCTTACAATTCTCAATGTGTATTGCCCCTGTTGCCTTGCCAACTATACCACCCGAAAATGTTCCATATACCCCATCAGCTTTTATATTTTTAACATTTTGAATTAAACCTTCTATGGTCATTCCTTTGTTAGACAACTTTGTTTTAAGTGCATTCTCAACATCTGTATCATCATAGTCGATTTCACAACGACTAATATTAGTGGTTAAATAAACATTTTTTATGGTTGCGCCATCTATATACCCAAATAATCCACTACCATATGGTCCGGTAGTGTAAATGTCATCATATGGATTGCTTGAATTGTATGGTCCTTCATAATAACAAGTATAATCTTTATATAAAGGATCAAATTCTAAGTTTTTTGACAATAAGTGTACATCATTGGTAGAAAAGTTATATATGTAATGATTACCACCGTCAAATGTACCTTTAAATGCACAATTTTTATCCCTGCCAACAATTGGACATGGATCTACATAATATTCTAAACATAATACTGTGTTCCGTGTCCACCAACCAACATATAGTAAACTTGAACTCAATTCCAAATCCGTTGTTAATTTAACATATTTATCTTTAAAATCATTACCATCGTTTACACAATTACAAAATTGGTAAAATTCATCCTCATTGGCTATAATGTATGGATCTTGTTCAGAAGTACCACTGCCTGATTTTAAAAATGAGTATACGGAAGAATTATATGTGCCTAATGGTGAGCTCACGTTGTATGCACTAGATGCAAATGCCACAAAAAACTCTATTATGCTTATTATTGCCAAAAGCATAATACAAAACATTATATATTTTTGTTTAATGCTTGCTTTTTTTAATAAATTTTGCAT
>JAGCEE010000021.1 GCA_017650795.1 Clostridia bacterium
AACAAATAAAAAATGGGAATATGATAGTAGAATTTGGTTTAGATAGTCGTGGTGCTTGGGAAGGTTGCACTGGTTATATTAAATTTACAGATGGAACAAGTATCACTATTAGTGATGAAGTTCATATTTTCGACAAAAATAACAATGAAATTATTATAGATTGGGAATAAAGGAGAGTATGAAATGACTGAAAGAGAAACATTACAAGAACTTATAGGGTTGGCGTATGATTTACAAGAAGAAGTGTTTATTGATTTTACAGATAAAACAACTGAAAAATATGATAGAGAAAACACCTTAGGCTGTATGGAAGATTATGAAGTCAAAGATATGGATAAATATTTAGAAGAATATCCATTTTTGAAAGCAATATCTTATGGGGTATTGTATAGTCTTCAAAAATATTACAATAGTGAATGGCTTTGTGCAGGTTGGTGTGGCTGTTGTCCACCTGATAGATTAGTAATTCTTTTAGAACAAGCAAAGGAGAGTATAGATGAAGTATAAAATTATAAAAAGAAAAGTATATAAAAAATTGATTTATGATAAATTATTATGGACTACAAATATAATGGACAATGAATATCTTGGTTTGATTTTAGGTTATTTTATGGGATATGTTTGTTTTTTTACTTGTTTTATTCCAGCTTCTATTATTTCATTATATCAACTAAAAAAATATATTAAGAAAATTCAATATGATATAGATGTTAGACCTGAATATATAAAAAATTGGAAACATTTAGGTCTGGTAGAAATTGAACAAGCAAAGGAGAGTATGAAATGATTTCAAAAGAACGACTTGAAGAACTTATTGAGCAAGGTGCTACGATATGTAACCAATATATTGACTATAATAACAATATTTGTTATAGATTTGGTAAAGCATCTATAATTCAAGATAATGATGAACAGCACATTGAACTTAAACTTAGTGAGACAAACACATCTGTTATAATGTATGACACAAAATATTTATATGAAACCGAAGAAGATGCTCGCTGGGAGTTAGAAATGACTGCGACAAGAACAGATACATTGAAATTGGCGAACTGGGAACAATTTTGTTATGAAGAAAATGAAACAAGATTTACAGACAAACTTGATAACAGGTGTTCAATTTCTTATGAAACAGAATTGCTTGGAGATAATTATATAGCAGTTTATCAAAATCATTTTACACTTTTTAGGGAAAGTGCAACCAAAGAAAACTACACAAAGGCTTGTGAGTTATGTATAAAACTTTTCAAAGGAGAAGAAGTATGAGTAAAGCATTTGTAATTAAGAACAAAGAAGGGAAATATTGGCAATTCTTTTATAACGATGAGTCAGAGTTTGTCGATGAAATCTATAATGCCTTTATGCACTATTCAAAGGAAAATGCCGAAAAAGATATAATTGATTTTGATTTAAAAGATTGCGAAGTAGTAGAAATCACAATAGCAGAATTTGATAATTCTAAAAGAGAATATAACGAAACAATTAAGTATGTTGAAACTACTGAACCTGATAAAGTAGCAGAATATATAGATAATTTGGAGCAACAACTAGCAGAGAAAGGCAAAGAGATTAAAAGTTTAGAACAACAAATAGAAAATAACCAAAGAGATTATGTAAGTGAACTTGCATATTATACGGCAGAAGAAAACGTAAAAGAAATTCGCAAAGAGATATGTGAGAAAATTAAAAACTTAATTGATATTTGTTTTGATGCAAT
>JAGCEE010000221.1 GCA_017650795.1 Clostridia bacterium
ATTGTAGATAAAGCATTTTTGTTCTTTTGCAAGATTTCTTTTGCTCTATCGTAGTTGTATTTTAATATTTTTTGTACTTCTATGTCAATTTCTGATGAGGTTTTATCTGAATACTCATTTTTTGTTTGATAGTCACGGCCTATAAATATTTCGGTTGAGCTTCCTAAATTCATAAACTTAAATTTTTCACTCATTCCCCAATCGGTGACCATCTTTCTTGCAAGTTGTGTGGCTTTTTGAATATCATTTGATGCTCCGGTGGTTATGTCGTCCATAAACAACTCTTCGGCAATTCTTCCACCCATCATCATTGCAATTTCATCATTTAATTTGCCTAGTGTCATATAGTTGTCATCATTTACCGGCCTACTCATTGTATACCCACCAGCGCTTCCTCTTGGAATTATAGAAACCTCTTGAACCTCTTCGCAATGCTCTAAATTTTTACCCAAAATTGCGTGCCCACTTTCGTGGTATGCGGTTATTTTTTTATCTCTATCGGTGACAAGCATACTCTTTTTTTGAGGTCCCATTATAACCTTGTTTATTCCTTCGGTTATATCTTCCATTATTATTTTTGCTCTGCCATTTCGTGCGGCAAGAATTGCAGCCTCGTTTAGCATATTTTCCAAATCGGCACCCGTAAAACCTGTTGTTATTCTTGCAAGCGTTTTAAAGTCTATATCATCATCTAATGGCTTATTTTTTGCATGAATTCTAAGTATTCCTTCTCTGCCTCTAACATCTGGCGTGTGTACATAAATTTGTCTATCAAATCTGCCTGGTCTCATAAGTGCTGGATCCAAAACATCGCTACGGTTTGTTGCTGCAAGAACAATTATTCCTTCGTTTGACTCAAACCCGTCCATTTCTACCAAAAGTGCATTTAGTGTTTGCTCTCTTTCGTCGTTTCCTCCACCAAGACCTGCACCACGTTGACGACCAACTGCATCTATTTCGTCTATAAATACAATACATGGAGCGCTATGTTTTGCTTGGTCAAACAAATCTCTTACACGGCTAGCACCAACGCCAACAAACATTTCTACAAAATCCGAACCGGATATTGAAAGGAATGTACAGTTGCTTTCTCCTGCCACAGCTCTTGCCAAAAGCGTTTTACCAGTACCGGGATTTCCAACCAACAGCACACCTTTTGGAATTCTTGCACCAAGTGCTGTAAACTTTTTAGGATTTTTTAAGAACTCAACAATTTCGGCAAGTTCTTCTTTTTCTTCGTCTGCACCTGCAATATCTGTAAATCTTACTTTTACATTGTTAGATTGTCTTGCCTTACTTCTGCCAAATGTCATTGCACTACTATTGGATTTGTTCATCATTCTAAAGAATATGAATATTAAAAGCCCAAATCCAAGAACATATAGAACCGGCATAACATACGACCAGTAATCTACAACCTCGTCAAATGTCACAATGGCACCTTTTTCATACGATGCCTCTATAACCATATCAAATTCAGTCTGGCTACCAACGGTAAAATGATAATCAGCATTATATGGGAATGTGCTTTCATCCGCAACAGTGCTGTTTGTTTTTAATTTAAGTCTAAAATTTCCACCTTGATACCACACATTTGATACTTTTTCTTCATTTATTAGTGATATTGCTTCATTGGCAGAAATTGCCTCACCGGTATTGCCAGTTTTACTAAATGCCATATATACAAAAGCCATGGCAAGAACGACTAAAACTATTAAATAAAAAAAATTAAAACTTTTTGCTCTTCTTTCCAAGTTAACCTCCAAGTGTATGCAATAATGTATTATTTTAAACTTGTTTATACTAACACAAATCAAGTTAAAAACAAAACATTTTACTAGTTATTTTCTATATATCTTTCTATTATTATATCCAAATATGGATTATGTTTAGTATTTTCTTTTTCAAATATTACAACTTTTCCATTTTTGCTACTATTTACTAAGCTTAAAATCACTTTAAATATTTGCCCTGCATTTACATATTGATTTGCCTCACCAAAGGTGACAGAAAAGTATGCAGAAAGCATTGCAAACATATAATTTATATCGGTTAAATAAACAGTAAAACTATCCCCTTTGTCCACTAATCTTTTAACCATGTTTTGACAATCTAGCATCATATTAAAACTAAGTGCAACATCGGCACATTCTGGTGTGCAAAAATACAATACTTGCTGTTTTGAATATGCAATTTTTGAAACCCCTTCTGCCTCAACTTCAAAAACAATTTTATTGCCATATTCTTTTTGAATATAATCAAAAACTTGCTCGTTATTTTTGTATTTTACTAATTCAATTTTTGGGCTGTTTGTATCCATTCTTGACAAACTTATTACATTATAATCTTTTACTTCTATAAATCCGTTTTCTTGCGTTATGCTTCCTTCTACCAAATCGCCAGCCACAATACTACTGTTTTCTGGCATAACAATGTATTTGTAATCACCCTCCAAATAATTGGTGATTATTATTCTTTTGCTTATTTCTCTTGCTATACCTAAAAATCGTGCAGGAAGTTCAATATGAGGAATATCTTGTGAATTAAAAGTAAAGTCATCTGACAGTTTTTTTACTTCATAATCTGCATATGTAATATTCGATAAAGTATGATTTTGTGTGATTAGTCTTAATTCTTCATTAAATACACCTGTTTTTTTTGGCTTTCTGCCCATGTTTGTTCTATATGCTGATTTTTGTCCATTTTCTATTGCAATAATCTCGTTAATTAGTTCTTCTTTTCTTTTTGACGCAGGCGACTTAACTCCAAGCTCTCTACCCCTAAGCCTTAGTTCATGGATGCCAAAATTTTCTAAATATTCTCTGCTAATCATATTTTTCTCCATATACATATATTTTA
>JAGCEE010000222.1 GCA_017650795.1 Clostridia bacterium
ACATTACCAGTTAAATATCTTTTCTTAAAACTATCAAATACAAAAGAACTCATTATCTATTCCATCTTAAAATGTAATCTTCATTCTTGACCGACTTAGTTCCTACATTTGGTCTAGGTGAAGTCATCGTCATTTTCATATTTATTTTCTCTGCTTCACTATTTATTAGCTGTGGTGCACCATACAAGGATTCATCATCACTACTATACATCTTGGAAGCCCTTTCTTCGGTATTATCTTTCTTTGTAAATTTCTTCCAATCTTCAATCTTAAATTCATCACCATTTCCAAAGAAAGTTTTACATACTGAGTTCAAATATCTAACACCTTCGTCCTTGAAATACAAGGCTTCATTAGTATCATCATTTATTGTAAAGTTACCATCTAATTTGTTTACATACATCAAGTTTAATTGACCATTCGTATTTCTTACTACACAAGGGCAACCTACAACAGGCATAGCAATAGCACCCCAGTTTTCCTTTACCTTACCAATATGGGTAGCATTTCCATTATAGGTAGTATCACCAGGTATAGTAACGCCCATGTGTGCACCGCCATTATCCACATACAATATACTTGAACTATGAATATTTTGGAATGTTTCAGAATCGTAGGTTGAAATGCTAGTATCTCTCTTCAAGATAATTGTATGATATGAATTGATAGCCATTAATGCAGGCTTCCAAGTGCTACCATCCTTATAGGTAGTAGCCATACTAGAAAAGTTATCACTGTGTGCACCATAGGAAATTACTGTTGGATTATAAAAATAAATTCGTTTTAGTGTTTGCCAGTCAAACTTTAACCAAGCATTTACAATGTCTTCTAGTTTATCCCAACCATTTCTACCATTCCAAACATACAAGTGTAAGAATGACCTATTTGTTCTTCTCCAAATACACCAGTTCTTCAATTCATCTACCCAGAACCAATAACCCTTAATTTCATCAGTAACTGATGAAGCTTTCGTATAACCTAATGAACCTGTATCTACATTTGATGTGTTTACCTTAGTATTGTAGTAATCATTAGGTGTCATCCACCCATCCTCTTCTAATACCTTTTCTACATTTTCTTCGGCATTTTCATCTGCAGGTGAATACTTGGAAATCTTTGTATAAACTTTAGCATTACCCTTGAATATGGTTCTACCATTTTGTGTAGGGTCAAAGTATTGACCACCATTTACATCAATCAAACGGTTATAATCTGAATAAATGTATTGTAGAACATTCTTCCATCTTTCGTATTGTAGTAATGGTTGGTTTTCTTCGTCCATATAAGGTACAACATTGGAAGCACAAGCTCCTAATGGTGGATAGTATTCACATTCAGCACTACCACCAGTCAATACCTTTGTAGCATAGGTTACCGCACCATTATAAGAACGATAATCGTCAATATAATAAAGTTGTGGCATTTTGTAGGTATCATTGTAGAACCATACGCACAAGTTTTGTATTTCGTCAGCATCGTTTTCAACTTTACCGTGTTGAACAATCTTTGCCAATCTAAATGCTAATTGCTGGTCCTTTTTTGTAACATGTGATTTTGTTACATCATTGTATTTTGAATAATCATTATTATATTCAGCCTTACAATAGTGAATCATCTTTGTTTCAATGGAACCAGTACCCTCAGTTTTTATGTACAAAGGTTTGTCATTTAGTAATATACTAGATTCGCCACCACTTGTAGGCTGAAATTTAAACATCTTGTAACAACGGCAAACACTAGCTCTATTTTGTAACAAATTTCTTACATTTTCCTTTGTATTAACAAAGATTGCTTCATTCGCCAATTCAGTTGTATTACTTATACCAACTTCAATTACACCTTTTGCGGTTCTAAATGATTTTATACAACCATACAAAGGGTTGGCTGCATTATGCTCATATTCACCAGATGTAGTTTCCAAAGTCTTGTTACCTGTCTTATCAAATAACAAGTTACTAGCCTTTTCTGGCCAGAACTCAACCCTTAAATTACCATCCTTGTCATAGATAATCCAATCACTTCTAATAAAACCAATACCATAGGTTTCTAGTAGTTCAGGTGAATACAAGGCATATTGCTGTGTATCATTTGATTGATAATCAAACAAGATATAGCACTTATTTGAAGATGAAACATCTTGACCATTTTCTGAAATAACATCATCTACAGGAATAGCCTGACACATTGTAATTGGTTCATTGTTGGTGTACTTGTTTCGTACAAATTGTGAACCATTTTCATCTAATAGGAAATTTCTTAAATTATTTTCACTATCAATGTCATAAGAATTTATTGACCATTGGACAGTAGGCGGAGCTTTTTGAACATTACTACCATTACCCTTATCGTCTGTTTGATAACAACTTTTATAATACTTTTCACAATCTGCACTTGATAAAGTGTAATAATAAGTTGAATTTGTACACAAAGCACTACCTGGTTGAGTGGTGTCGTAGCAAGTTCCATTATCCGACCAACCACTCATATTACAATAGAAATAGACGGTCTTATTAACTACTAATTCTATCCAATGTGAATAAGTATCATCAATACTTCTTAACAAATAACATCTATAAGTAGAATCATCTTTAATAATTGTAATTAAACCGTTAACAGTCATTAAAGGTGTAAGGTAGCCCTTATCCTTTGTTGATTTGGCAGCATATAAACAACCCTTATTGTCTGTACCATAACGAACACTAGCACCACTTATTGTTATATCTTTTACTGGTATGCCATCAAGGTCAGTTTCAATTACGGTGGAACTATCAATATATGTCTTATCCCAAGAATAATAAACAATATTCTTGATACGGTTATCTAATTGTGTAGATTCTATTTTATTCTTAATTTTTATTTTTGCTGGATAACTACTACTTTCAACAACAACATTTGTTCCATCAACAACTCTAAACTCTTCACTAAGTCTAGCAAAGTTTATATTAAATGGCATATCACTAATAGAATAACGCATATTCTTTTGGTTATTCCAGCGAATGTATTCACCAGAAGTATCATCTGATTCTAAACAAATTAATTCATCATCTTCTATTTTATATGTTATATTAATATCTTCTGCCATAATACTATATTTATCATAAAGGCTCCTCACTTGGAGGAGCCATTTGTTTAAATGTTTATTGAAGTCGTGATTGTAGGAAATTCCTGTTCTAATTTAGAAATTTCTAAACCTTTTAATATTTTAACCCCATATCTAATCATACATTGATGTTTAGCTTCAAATAATCCATTTCTCCATTCTATTGTTTCTGGTGTATCGTCTTTCTTATGAAAAGGACA
>JAGCEE010000223.1 GCA_017650795.1 Clostridia bacterium
CTTGCAGGAACAGTTTCAAATTTGGTAGAAAAAGAGTATCTTCCAAGAAAAAACAAGGAAAAAAATATAGACCAAAAAAGAAAATACTATACTTTTACTTTAACTGATTTTACAAGCAGTATAGATGCAATTCATTTTTGCAATATTTCGTCCGAAAAACATTTTAGCAAACTAATAAGTGACGGAAAGTTTGTTATTTGTATTGGCAATACAAAAAAGAATATCGGTAAAAGTAGCATGCAATATATGATTAAGTCTATGTCACTATGCAATGATGACGAGAATAGCCATAACATAGAAGAAAAAGAAGAAGAAACAGAATCAGAATATAAATTTGCAAAGCCAGAGGCTTACATAAGGACAATTCAAGGCAGTTTATTTGATGAAAAAACAGAATATCCAGAATGGATTAAAAACAATAGATGGGTTGTTTTTGATTGCGAGACTACTGGTTTAGAGCCAGATAAAAATGACATAACTGAGATTGGTGCAGTTAAAATAGTAAATGGGCAAATAGTAGAAAAATTCCAGCACTTATGCAAGCCGTTTGAGCCAATTTCAAATAGGATTACAAAAATTACAGGAATTACAAACGATATGGTAAAAGACGAGCCAACAAGTTTTGATATTTTAAATGATTTTATTACTTTTGCAAAAGATAGTATTCTTGTTGGATACAATGTTGATTTTGATTATCAATTTATTTTAAATGTTGCTAAGCGTAAAGAAATGGTAATAAATTATGAAACACATGATTGTCTTGCTGATGCAAAAAGCAAAATTCCATATTTACCAAATTATAAACTAATAACAATAGTTAATCATCTTGGTATAACTCTAGATAACGCACATAGGGCTTTATACGATGCCACAGCAACAGCCGAAGCATTTTTAGCTTTGAGCCTTATATAAATTATGAATAAATAAGAATAGCTTATTCCGATAAGTACACATAATAGGCTTTATAATGTATTTTTAAATAAATTTTTATTTACTACAAAATAGAGAAACAACATTACTAGAAGTTATTTCTAGTATTCTTTCGTCTTGAAAGTTTTTAATCTTCACATCAACTACATACTGTATTTTTTTGTTGTCATCAATAGGATATGTAGTTTTTACAGTCCCTTTTTTACATGATATTTCATCTAGTAAATACTTTTTATCATCAATAATCTTATAAATATCATAAATGTATTGCTCTTTTGCGTTAAATGATAAGTATGCAATGCCATTTTTTGCAGATGCTTCTAGTTTTATTGAAGGAACTGTTATGCTGTCAAAACATTGTTTTTGCGGAAGATTAAACCTAGAAAATAATTGCTTTGACCTATATCTTTCAGGCAAAAAATCATTAGCTTCGTATACAATATGCTCCTCATTTAATGCCAATGTATCTATGTATAATTCACATATACTATTAGGCATTATAAATGGTTGTGGCTTATTGGTATCATATATTCTTTCTAAATATGCTTTTATACAAGATGTAGGAAGCCCACCACCAACTATACTGGTTGGGCTATTATCTAGATTGCCAATCCACATACCAACAACATCGCTAGATGAATAACTAATATTGTATGCATCAAGATTATTATTAGAAATTGATGAAGTGCCGGTTTTTGATGCTATTTGTAAATCCAATGTTTTTAGTTTTTTTGCAGTGCCATTTTTAGCACACTCTCTTAGCATATCAGTAATTAAGTAGGCAGTATCATCTCTGTAAATTGTCTTTTCTGTATCATTGTTTTTATAAATAATTTTTCCATTTCTATCAATTATGTATTCTATAAACTTTGCCTCTACAAACTTTCCACTATTTGCAAAGGTCTGATAGGTGTTTGTTAGTTGTTTTAAACTAATTCCTTTGGTCATTCCACCGAGAGCAATGGCTAAGTTATTATCATTTTTATCAAATTGTATGTTTTGTTTATTTAAATAATTTTGTGCCTTTTGAATCCCCACATAACTTAATATTTTAACAGCAGGGATATTATATGAATTAGAAAGGGCGCTTTTTGCACTAACATATCCATAATTTTTTTCGCCAATATTTTTGGGAGAATATCCATTTATACATATATTCTCGTCCAAAATCATTGTGCTAGGTGAAATAATGTTTTCGTTTAATGCAGGCGCATATACCAAACTTGGCTTTATGGCTGATGCAGGTTGCCTTGCAAGGTTAATTATATTATACTCGGCTTTTTGCACATATGCTTCTATGTGCCCATTTTTTGCATTCATAGAAATCATTGAATAGTTTTCATCAACCTCTGGAATACATTTTTCTAGTGCACTTTGCTTATATGTATCTTGATATGTATATATTCTGTAAGCACCAATAGCAATGCTTTTTTCGGGTATTTTTAATATTTCTTCCGCCTCTTTAATAGCACTTTCGGCATAATCTGATTTTTTATTAAAGTTATCATTTATGTTTATTTCTATGTTTTGTTTAACACTTTCCTCATAACAGCTTTTTGTAATATTGCCATCGTTATACATTTGGTTTAATACTAAATTTTTTCGTTTAAAACAATCGTTTGTATTTTTTATTGGATGGTACTTATTTGGAGATTTTATCATTCCGGCAAGCATGGCACTTTCTGTTAAAGTAAGTTTTGTAGCTGGGTGTGAAAAATAGTGAATAGAGGCATCTTGTATTCCATAACAATTATCTCCAAAGTAAATAATATTTAAGTAGTATTCTAGAATTTCGTCTTTTGTTAAAGTAGATTCAAGTTTTCTTGTTAGTTTTATTTCAGAAATCTTTCTGTTTATTGTTTTATCCCTAGATAAATGCGTGTTTTTTATTAGTTGTTGCGAAATTGTTGATGCGCCTTCTTTAAAACTTAAAGTTAGTATATTTTTTGCAGTTGCTGCTATCATTCGTTTATAATTTAGCCCATTGTGATTATAAAAATCCTTATCTTCTATACTTATAAAACACTGTTTAGTATGATTTGGAATTAAGGATAACGAAATAAACTGACCAGATAAATATGTGTTTTTTAATGGCTTTTTATCTTTGTCATAAATGAAAACTTGAAGTTTTGAACTTGTAATTTTATTCTTATCGAATTTTATGTTTGTACTAAAATATATAATTCCAATATAACTTACTATAAATATTGCAAAAAACAAGCAAATGCCAATAAAAAAACGCAAAAAATACCTTACAAATTTATTTACTCTCATCTGGGTATATTATTTGTATCTAATAAAAAAAATATACTATAACTTTTAGTTTATTTATTATGATTTGTAGCTATAAAATCAAAAATTTTATAGCATTTTTTACTTTTTTATTATATAATAAACTTCGGAGAGTTTTATGTATTACAATATTGTCACTTTTGGATGCCAAATGAATGTGCATGAATCAGAAAAAATAGCAGGAATGTTAGAAAATTTAGGATATCAGCCAACTTCAAAAAAAGAAGATGCCGATATCATTGTTTTTAACACTTGTGCAATTCGTGAGGGTGCAGAAGATAGAGCACTTGGGAATATTGGTAATCTAAAAAAGATGAAAAAGGCAAATCCTAATAAAATAATTGCTGTTGCCGGCTGTATGACACAACAAAAGCAAGTTGCCGATAAGTTATTTAAAATGTTCCCATTTATAGATATAATTATTGGAACGCACAATTTATATGACTTGCCAATTTATATAAACAAAAAGCTAAAAGAAAATAAGAGAGTAAACGAAAACTTATCCGAAGGTAAAATAAATGAGAATGTTATTGCAAGCAGAACTAGTGGCGAAAATGCTTGGGTTAATATTATGTATGGCTGTAATAATTTTTGTTCGTATTGTATTGTTCCTTACGTTAGAGGCAGAGAAATGAGCAGAAAAAAAGACGACATTCTTAACGAATGCAAAAATATTATTGCCGAAGGAAAATATAAGCAAATAACACTACTTGGACAAAATGTAAACTCATACCAAGAGCCAGACATTAAGGAATACAACTTTGCTTGCCTTTTAAAAGATATTTGCAAGTTAGATGGCAATTTTAAACTAACATTTATGACAAGTCATCCAAAAGACATTTCTGATGAGGTTATCGAACTATTTAAAACAGAAGAAAAAATACTAAAAGAACTACATTTGCCAGTGCAGAGTGGCAGCAACCAAATATTAAAAGCAATGAACAGAAAATACACGAGGGAACATTATTTAGACATAATAAAAAAACTAAGAATAGCCGAGCCAAATATTAGGCTTACAACCGACATTATAGTTGGATTTCCTGGTGAAACAGAAAAAGATTTTGAAGATACAATTAATCTAATAAAAGAAGTAAAATATGATGGTATTTTTGCATTTATGTATAGCAAACGTTCAGGCACAGTGGCTGAAAAAATGCAAGACCAAGTTCCAGAAGATATAAAAAACTATAGAGTAAATAAAGTATTGGAATTAGAAAAAGAAATACAAAAGGAAAAGAATAATGAGTGAAATAGAAAAAACAGATAGTGGTTTAAGCAATCTTTTTGTTCAATATAATAAAATTAAAGCCGAGTATAGTGATTCAGTGTTGTTTTTTAGACTGGGTGATTTTTATGAGCTTTTTTATGA
>JAGCEE010000224.1 GCA_017650795.1 Clostridia bacterium
CACAATATGGTATACTAAAAACCAAGTGAGGTTTTTTTATGGACGAAATGGAAGAAATGCCAAGAGATAACAAGGGCAAGATAACCTGTGATAGAAAGATTTTGGTTTCAATTATATCGCTTGCAACAAAGGAAATATCTGGTGTAAGTGCACTTGTCGATACCTTTGAAACAAAAGCAAAACGCCTTTTTAATAAAACAGATTCTCGAGGGGTAAAAGTTAAGTTTTATCCAAATGGAAAACTTGTTATAGATGTTTATATTAAAGTTTTTGCTGGAACCAACATTCCAGATATTTCTTTTAGGGTTCAAGAAAATATTAAAAATAACATTTACTCAATGGTAGAAATGAAAGCAGGAAAAATAAACGTACACATAGTTGGTGTGGACTTTGTTAAAAAAGAAGAAGAGGGTGAAGTTTAACATGAGAAAACTTGCAAGGGAGACGGCTTTTAAAGTTATCTATAAAAGTTTTTTCTTGGATGATAATTTAGAGGCTGATGAGATATTAGAAGAAGAAGGTATTTCTGAGCAACAGGATATAGATTTTGTTTCTAAAATTATAGAAGAATACAAAAATAATAAAGATAGTATAATACAGAGCATAGGTAGCAAATCAAAAAGTTTTAGTTTGGATAGAATCTACAAAATTGATTTAGCAATATTGTGTGAGGCTATTACGGAGATTTTATATTATAAAAAAACCCCGTATAAGATTGTTATAAATGAAGCAGTTGAGATGGCAAAAAAGTATTCAACAGAGAAGAGTTATGCTTATGTAAATGGTATTTTAAAGTCGGTAGTAGAGGAAGGAAATGTCGTTTAAACCAATATCCGTATCACAATTAAATGGATATATTAGGCAAATATTTGACGCAGAAGAGCTTTTACATGGCATTAGTGTATACGGCGAAATATCTGGTTGGTCTTATACTAGGGGCACCGCATACTTCACCTTAAAGGACGAAGGGGGTGCTCTTTCTTGTGTTTGTTTTGATATAAAAGAAAATGAACACTTTAAAGATGGCGACAGTGTTATGGTTATTGGTTCTGCCAAGTATTATGCAAAAGGCGGAAAATTAAACTTTAATGTTGTAAAGATTGAGCCGTATGGCGAAAGTATATTGTATAAAAAGTTTTTGGAATTAAAAAACAAATTAGAAGAGCTTGGATATTTTAATCCTGATAATAAAAAACCCATTCCGAAAAATATTGCTCGCATTGGAGTTGTCACAAGTGCTGAGGGTGCTGTTATACAGGATATAATAAATGTTAGGACAAGGCGAAACCCAAACATTGATATTGTCTTATATCCGGCAAAGGTTCAAGGAATAAATGCGGAAAAAGAAATAGCCGAAGGAATTAAATTTTTGGATCAATGGAATGTAGATGCAATTGTTGTTGCTCGTGGTGGTGGCTCAATGGAAGATTTGATGCCTTTTAACACAATAGAGGTGGCAGATGCAATACATGACTGCAACAAATTTATATTGTCGGCGGTTGGTCATGAAACTGATTTTACAATATGTGATTTTTGTAGTGACCTTAGGGCACCAACACCAAGTGCTGCTGCAGAACTGCTTTGCAGTGATATGACATCATTAAAACAAAAATTTAGATTAAATGTGTCCAGATTACAGTCGCAAGCAAAAAGGTTTATTGAAAACAATTCTGCCAAAATAAAAAATAATATAGATTATTTATCTCGTTCTTTTGATGATATAGTGCAAGGGTATAGAGAGATGATAAAAACAAACATAAATTATTTGATAA
>JAGCEE010000225.1 GCA_017650795.1 Clostridia bacterium
ACTTACAGTATTACTATATTTCTTATGTAAATGTTCAAGTATTCCTAAAGCATTCATAATAGGAATATATTTACTGGTAACACTACCACAATCTTTATAACAAGCAACCTTGGCTTTCTTTATATCATCGTCAATCATGATATAATTTTCAATCTCGGGTCTGTTATTTGCTAGATAATTTTGAATCCAATGTCTTTTCTTTTGAATACTGCGCCAAGTTTCGTTAATTGTAACGATTTCAACATTTGGATTAACTAAGTACTGTTTATATAAATCGTAATCTGTATCATAAATGAATAACATAATTTTATTGTTACTCAATGCTTTCAAATCACTTAAAATAGTACCTTCTCTGTTTTGATAACTTGGAATCACAATAGGGCACTGTGGTTCATATTCTGTATAATGTTCACTAAAATGTAAGATTTCTTCATTCATATCAGTATGTATAATATAAAAAGGGATAGATGGAATAACCCATCCATCCCCGAAGCGGCTCTGTATTTCGCTAATTACTTTGTTTCTTCAGCTGGCTTTTCTGCCTTCTTGCGTCCGCGTTTCTTGGATGCGAGAGCGCGGTCAACAAGAATCAATCCACCACCTTCACAAGAAAGTTCGCCATTCACATAGAGTTTGCGACCAAATTGACGCTTGTGGCAATTCTTCATTGGCTTCAATGAACCAACCAAATACTTAATTTCACCGATACCGGGAACATTACCTGTGGTTACATTGTTTTCTGTCTTAAATTCGGTCTGGTGTGCACGGATGTATTCACAAATGCTACGAACTTCGGAATCGTTCCAATGAGAAATCTTTGCCCTTGGTACCTTAGTTGTAGTCAAACCGGAAACAATCTTGTAAAGATATTCCTTCTTAAATTCACCCAATTCAACCTTCTGTTCCGCACCATCTACGATACGATAAAGATTTCGCTTCTTGAATGTCTTGCCAGACTTACCTGTCTTTGCTTCCAAACGAACAAGATAATCATAAGTCTTGGAATCAACTTCAATGTCCTTGAATTTCCATGCGTTATCACCAATCTTTTCAACGGACTGCTTGTTAGTAGAAACAATGTTCTTGAGCTTCATACCGAGAATTTCACGACTGGTCATTGGTGCCTTAGAGGCGGATTTTGTTGAATTTGTATTCATAGTTTTTTCTCCATATAGTTAAATTGTTCAACATTGTAAATGTAAATTATTAATTTACACTTGTCAATGGTTGCACTTTATCATTTTGTTTCATTAAGAACTGCACAAAAAGACCACGATTAAAGATGAATCGTGACCTTATAAGACTTTGCTTCCTTATCCCCATTAATTACATCGGTCAAACCCTTAACCAACTGGAACATCTTTTCACGAGGAATCAAAAGTTGTAGCTGCTTGTCATCACCAACATATCGGATATGGGATAGTTCATCGTGATACTGCTTTTCTGCTTCTTCCAATGCTTTCTGTTCTCGTTCCAATTCGGCCTGTTGAGCTGCCTTGATTTCATCAATCTTTGCTCTACGAGCCTTGATGTCATTTGCCAATTCAAAAGCCTTATCACCATTCCACTTGGGTTCTTGATACTGTGGTGTACCATTTGCCCAACATGCATTAGCCTTTTCAGATGGAACCCAATGAGTCTCAGTGTTATTTGGTCGCACATCTGGGTCTAACTGTTCATAAAAACAATTAGGGAAACCAGTTGACTTTCCAGCAAGAGCATTGAGAATGTCATTGAGTGGGATAAATCGCATATTTTTCATAATAATAAAACTCCTTAGTTATTCATTGTATATTATAATATAGTAAAAAGAATGGGTCTTGTCAAACCCATTCTTGTAATTTTTTCTTTACATTAGTATTCATCATCACTTGATTCACTAATACCAATACCGCATGCTTCATCCCAACCTTCGGATTCCACAATGTCCTGTACCGTATCACCATCAATGTATGCTAATAGTTTTTCAACAACATCTGCTCCATCAATAGCACCGTCTTGAACTGCGATTAGTAGTTTTTCCTTTATATCTTCCATATTATTTCTCCTTAAAAATCGGCATTTATACCGGCTTGTGTTTTAAATACATTCTTGAAACGTGTCTTTAAATTCGTTATGTTTTCGTTAATCTTCGCTAATTGTTGATTTTGTTCAATGAAATCCTGCTTTATCTGTATCAAATCTTCATTTGTTGTCAGTTTATTCATGATTTCTAATCTGGTAAAGAAGTCTTTCAATGCCCATTCTAATTGTTCTTTACCATTTATAATAATTCTTTTACCATTCCATGTCCTGAAATATCGGGTTGGATTACCCTGGGCTTTAATAAAATCATCTAGTTCCCAATCTGATAATTCTTCAAAATCTGCTGGTTGATAATATAAAAAATCACCTTTAGCAGTTGAACTATAATTGATATACCATGTATTTTTAGTTAATGTTCCGTTATATGTGGCTTCATTATACTCAAATACTGGATATTCCGGTCTTCGTTTAAAATACTGTTTAGTTCGTGAAATATCTTTGAATTTCAATTTACCATTACGATATTTTTTAATATCTATATCATACTTGGAAAATGCTTCTACTGCTTCATCCCATGTCATTTAAAATCTCCTTTGATTTTTTCTGCCGCACTTACACTTACGAGATTTTTATATAATAAACTTATATCTTTTTCACCTTTCACACCTTGTATCAATTCATTAACGATGTTTATAT
>JAGCEE010000226.1 GCA_017650795.1 Clostridia bacterium
TGTTTTCTTTTGTTTATTAGTTTGCAATGTAAAAAAAACAATGTTAGTATAAATATATAGTAATTATTATAATTTTTTTTAGTGGAGCTTTTGCAATGAATAAATTCAGAGATATTAAACTATTAAGCGTCAATAATGAAAAGTCTTTAATTGATGATGCATATATAATTTTACAAAACAATCTCGGCAAAAACTACATTGATTTTGACAGTTTTTGGTTTTATGTCAAAAATAATCAAGTTTTGGTAAGCATAAATAAAAAGGAAATTGTCGGTGTTTTAATAATTGAATTAACCACGCAGGAAAACTTTTTTAATAAATATAATATAAAAGGTAATGTAAATAATTGCAGAATACTCAACATTCAAACAATAGCCGTTAAGTATTATAAGCAGGGTATTGGAACAGCACTAATAAATTATTGTATAAGCAATTATTCAAAGTATGTAAATATAATTTTTACACCACTATGGAAAAGCATAAGCGGAACAAATGCAAGCAGATTGTTTCAAAAGTTTGGGTTTATACCTTTTACAATTATCAATAATTTTTGGTACAAAGATAGTCTTGGAAAAGAGGGCTATTGTCCCATTTGTGGAAGTCCATGCACCTGTTCGGTTGTAATTTATTATAAAGTGGTTAATTAAATATCTATGGGGTTAAAATCATGATAGAAAAAACAAGCCTTACAGAGCTATCGGTAAGAAGTTTATTAAAGAAAAAATACGGCATTGAGGTAAATAATGTTAAAAAAATAGACAAGGGCAGTGCAAACATTTTTTTAATAAATAATAAGTATATTCTTAAAGAGTTCCAATCAATTTACACCAAAGAAGAAATAAAAAAAGAAGTTGCAATAATAAATTGTTTAAAAATGAATAATTTACCTGTGCCCAATTATATAAAGACAATATCTGGCAAGTATTATTTTGTTCATAACAAAAGAATTGTAATTTTGCAGGAGTAGATAAAAGGGCAAACAAAAGATAGAAATAAGGGCGATATGGGGCAGATACTAGAATGTGCAAGGGAGTATGGGAAACTTGTTTTGGCACTAGAAACACTAAAATATAAACTGCCAGAGCAAAACTTCATAGCAAATTTTTTAGACGAAAAAATAGATAAAAGCATTGCAAAATTCAATGCTTTAATAAAAGATGCAGATGGCAAATATAAGGAAAGAATAATAAAAGATTTGTCCGATAAAATAGACATGTTAAATGGTGTTAGAGGCAAATATAATATAGAAGACATTACAAAAACAACATTCAAAAACTCGCATGGCGACTATAATGTTTTGCAGTTTATTTATTGTGGAAATAAAATTAAGGCAATAATAGATTTTGCAACGGCATGCAAAATGCCAATTATTTGGGAAATAATAAGGGCATATAGTTTAATAGATAAAGATTGTGACGGCGGTAGTTTAAATATAGAACATTTGATTCTGTATATTAAGGAGTTTTGTAAGTATGTAAAACTAAACAAATATGATTTAAAATATATGGTTATTGTTTATTTAACTCAATTATTAAATAGCGATTTTGGATATAAACAATACATAGAAGACAACTCAAAAAAAGACTTATTAAATTATGCCTTTTTTAGAACAAACTTGTGCCGATTTTTGTTTAAAAATGAACAAGAAATCACAAAAAGACTTTTAACTAAAGCGGCTTAGTATAGCAAAATGTATAATTATTGACAATAATATGGTATTTTGTTATAATTAATAAAAAGATAAAGGAGTAAAATATGAAATCTTTTGATGAAACGGTGAGAAGTATTCAAGAATATATTGGCACCATAGAAGACACTGAGCTTCGTGATACACTTAAAGAGAAGTTTAGCAAAATATCAAAAAATGCCGAATTATACAGTGTTCGATCATATAGTAATACTATTAGTAAAGAAAAAATTCCAGCAACGGCAACAGTTGATGAGATTTTTGACTATTATACTATTTGTAAGGGGCGAAGAGAAATGGAGTACTATGCCTCCAAAGATGACTATGTAATTGATAATAGCAATGAAGTTATTGATAAAAATGCTTTTTATCATATACCCGATACAGCCGATAAGGTTAATCCCAGAGATTATGCAAATATAGAAGATGAGTCTAATGACAAAATGGCTTACACGCCACCAAAAGGCAAGTGGATGCTAAGATTTAAAGATGCATCTAACGAAAAGAGGAGGGCTGTACAGTATGAAATAGTAAATAGAGATGGCGAGGTGGCCTCCAGTAATGTGGTGACAGATGGTGATGTTTCTTTCGATACATTTTATAAAGGGGTTGAAAGTAAAGAAATAGAAAAAAAGAATCCAGACCCACTAAACTGTAGTTCTGCTTATAAAACCAACGAGTATTTACTTAATTCGCACGAAAGTGGTTATGGAAAGTGTGATAGCTTTGAAATAAATACAATAACTGTGGACGAGACTGCTGGACATACTTACGACGAAAAGCATCCAACAAAAAGGACAGAAACTGAGGGTGTGGTTAAAGAACAAGAATCATATAGATTTAATGGCTTAAAAGGAAAAGGTTTAGTTGCTCGTCGTGAAGAAATAGCTGAATCAGTAGAAAAACTTGGAAATGATTCTAATAAAAAGAAATATTTTTCAAGAGAAGATAAAACAACAACAATAGTTGAAGGAAAAATTACAGAAATAGAAAGAGAACGCTCTATAACACAAGATCATGTTACTAAAACACAAAAAGAAACTATCACCTCAAATCCGGATAACTCTTTCACAAAAGAGATAGATAAATCAAAAAAAGAAACTGTGGAGCATACTGTTGAAAAAGGTATGCTTAAACCAGAAGAAAAACTTTCAATAAATTCAACCGGAACTGTAATAGAAAGTACAGCAGGCGTACAAGCACAGGGTGGTGTACAGGTTCAAGAAGCATAAAGAAATAATATTAAAAGCAAGCATAGAATATGCTTGCTTTTTAATGCTTAAAAGTTTTATTTTATTACTGTCAAACAAGTTTACATAAATATGGTTTTGTGATAATATATAATCAATTACAAAAGGAGAAATTATGAGAAGTATTGAAGTTGTTGCAGCAATAATTATTGAAGACGGAAAACTATTTACCACTCAAAGAGGATATGGTAAATTTAAAGATGGTTGGGAATTTCCCGGTGGAAAAATTGAACCAAACGAAACCAAAGAAGCAGCATTAGAAAGAGAGCTTTGGGAAGAACTTGCAATAAAAACCAAAGCAGAAAAGCTTGTAAAAACAATAGATTACGACTATCCAGATTTTCACATAACAATGCATTGTTTCTTAACAAAAATTGTAGAAGGAACACCAAAACTTTTAGAGCATGAAAATGCAAAATGGGTCACCAAAAATGAGATAGATAGTGTGGATTGGCTTCCAGCAGATTTAGAAATTATTGATGATGTAAAAAATTTATTATAAAACATTCATTAAAAAAGACCTGAAATTTCAGGTCTTTTTTTGTTGCTATAAAATATATACAAAACAGGATTGCTTTAAGCATTAAACATTATAATAATCTATTAAAAATTTCTTGTACTGGGAATAATCAACATTAAAATTCACATCATTTAACCCTAATTCATTAGCAAGCGTTTTTGGGTCTTTTTTGTTTTCTAGGCAACTAATAATAAAACCAATATCGGCCAAGTCCTTGCCGTGTTTTTTAATAGCATTTTTGTAGTCGTAGTTAACATTAATTCTTAAACGACTATAAAGAAATGCTCTTAATGCTTTTTCTTTTTCACTCTCATTTTTTGCATTATTGTAATCTTTTAAATATTTAAAACATTCTGTGCGCCTTTTTGTCATATTGACAACATCTACTCTTAATGACTCTGTTGATTCTTTACCCGGAATGCTTTTAAGAATTGGGAAACTAGGATTTTCAATAAATTCACCTGTATTAGAATCAAACATGTTTTCAACTATCTCATTGGTTATTCCGCACTTATGGCCGTAAATAATTTCAAAAGAACCTGTTATCATAGAAAGGGAGGTATTATAAATTTGTTTTAATTCGTCCAACACTTTTTTCTCATCAATTTTGTTATTTATTCTATGATAGCAGTGAATCATACCGTTTACCATGTCTTGTATTGTATCAATCTCTTTGTCGTGTGCTTTAATAAATTCACGCTTTGCATTTTTAATATCGGACTTGTCTATCTCATCAAGAAGAAGTTGCTGTATTTTGTCTTCAGTTTCTTTTCGTCTTTTTTCTTCTTCCGCCTTCTTTTGCTCTTTTGCTATTCGCTCCTGCTCTTTTTTATGCTCTTTTTCTAATTGTTCTTGTTCTTTTTTTTCTTCCTTTTCTCGTCTTTCTTTTTCTTTTTGTTCATTTAGCAAAAGCTCGGCTTGTTTAAATGTAAGTCTTCTTCCATACTTTCTAGCATATTCTTGAATAAACTTTTCAACTTCAGCGTTGTGCCTGTTTTTTCTTTTGTCTTTTAATGATTTGGCACCATTAGAGGTTGCATGTGCAAGTTTTTTAATTGGCCAAGACACTGCAACAAATAATGCCATAAACACCATGCCAATTCCTTTTCCAATAAAAACAAACACCATGCGAATTCCCTTGCCAACAATAACAAAGAATTGACCAATGGCACCAAAGAAGCCAGAAAATTCAAGATTGCCATCTGCGATGGCATCAATCAAAAGGTTTGAATCTACCTTTAAGCAAATAATGTTATAAACACAAATTATTGTGAGTATTATTGTAATAATAATATTTGCTGCCGTTGCGTCCATTCCTCCGCCAACCAAAGAAATAAACAATCCAAATGCAATAACTCCAAACACGATGGCAAAAACATATCTTAAAAATCTTGAAAAACCACCCATAACTCCCCCCCATGTATTACAGAATAAATATAGCATAACTTATATTTTTATTGCTAGTAAAATAA
>JAGCEE010000227.1 GCA_017650795.1 Clostridia bacterium
AAATCCTTCTTTCTCGGTTATTTAAATCGATAATACTTGCATTCTCTGCCAACTTAGCTAAAAGCAACCAACTAAACTGTTTTAATGTTAATGTTTTTGCCATATAATCACCTATTTCCTTTTTTTATAATTGTGTTTTTGCAGTATAATACTAAAATAGTAAATTGTCAATATTAAGTTTTGACATCTAATACTTTTTTAAATGCTTTGTTGCCTGCTCAATTTCTCTTTTTTGTGATTTTTCTTTTAACGCTTCCTTTTTATCGTAAAGTTTTTTACCTTTTGCAAGTGCAATTTGTACTTTTACTTTATTATTTTTAAAATACGATTTTAAAGGAATTAGTGTATAACCCTTTTCTTTTGTTGCCCTTATTAACTTTTGTATTTCTTCTTTGTTTAATAGAAGTTTTCTATCACGCCTTGTATCTGGCGAAAAAGAAGATGTTTTGTCATACGGTTTAATGTATGCGTTTTTCAAAAACACCTCGTCATTTTTTATTATTACAAAGCTTTCTAATAAACTCATAGAGCCGGCTCTTATTGATTTGACTTCGCTGCCAACTAGGACAATCCCAGCCTCAAAAGTATCCTCTATAAAGTATTCATGAAATGCCTTTTTGTTATTTGATATTATATCCATATTATCTTCCATTTTTTATTATTTTAGCATAAAACAAATTCAATTTTTCGTTCATAAATATTTGCCGAAACGGCCTTAACTTTTACCTTATCACCCAAAGAATAGCAATGCCCCTGACCTTTTAATTTATATGATTTTTCATAAAACATGTATGCATCTTGTGGCAAGGTTTCTATTTTAACCAAGCCCTCAATAGTGTTAGGAAGTTCCACATAAAAACCATAGCTTTGAACACTAGAAATAATGCCTTCTAATTCTTCGCCCAAATGGTCTTGCATATAATATGCTTTATATAAATCATCAACATATCTTTCGGCTTCGGTTGCATTTTTTTCTCTTTCGCTTGAACGAAATGCTGATTCGCTTACAAATTCCCTTAATTGTTCTATTCTGCCCCTTGTCACTTTTCCATGTAAATCTTCTTTGATTATTCTATGAATACACAAATCAGGATATCTCCTAATTGGGCTGGTAAAATGACAATAATGTTTTAAAGCCAAGCCAAAATGCCCAAGGCAATCTTCTAAGTATTTTGCTTTTTGCAAACTTCTAAGAAGTACCTTATTGCATATTTGTTCGTAGGGTTTACCCTCTAATTGCTTTAAAATATTTTGAACATATTCCGGTTGTACATCGCCCTTTATTTCTGGTGTAGAAACCCCAAGGCTAGATAAAAAGTAATTAAAACTCTCAATTTTCTCTCTGGTCGGTTTTTCATGCACTCTATATATAAATGGATAGTTTAAAAGTGCATAGTGCTTTGCCACAACTTCATTACACAGCACCATAAAATTCTCTATTAATTTATGTGCTTCGTTATGCTCTCTCGCTTCAACAATTTTAACTTTTTCGTTTTCATCCAAAATGAATTGACTTTCTGGAATATCTAAATCCAGCATTCCGTTTGTCTTTTTTACCTGCTCCAATATTTTTGATAGCTCATTCATTAAAAGAATTGTTGGCTTAAATTCTTTAAACTCTTCACAGGCTTTTTTATTACCCATTATTACTGCAAAAACCTCAGTATACGTAAAGCGCTTCTTGCTTTTTATTACACTCTCACAAATCTTATGGCTTTTTACAACACCACTTGGAGAAATTTCCATAATACAAGAAAGTGCTAATCTATCGACACCTTCGTTAAGAGAGCATATTCCGTTTGATAACTTTTTTGGAAGCATTGGCAACACTAAATTTGGAAAATATGCACTAGTACCCCTTGTGTATGCCTCATTATCTAATTCAGTGTTATACTTTACATAATGCCCAACATCTGCAATATGCACACCCAAAACATAGTTTTCGCCGTTCTTTGATATTGATACTGCATCATCAAAATCTCTTGCATCTTCACCATCAATAGTAAAAATCATCTCATCTCTTAAATCTAGTCTTCTCTCTAATTCCTTTTCTGATACACTATCTGGGATATGGCTTGCTTCGGACAATACTTCATTAGGAAAATCTTCATACAACTTGTGCGAACGTATTATTGACAGTTCTAGTGTTTTAAAACTGTTTTCTTCACCCAAAATTTCTATCACTTCGCCATTTAACACATTGTCTTTTTTGCCAAATATTACCTTAACAACAACCTTTTGACCACTTACTGCACCAAGTGTGCATTTTTTTGAAACATATATTTGTTTCGTAAATTTGTTATTATCGGCAGTAATTATGCCGTCTCCATTTTTTAGTTTTGTAAAAGATCCAACCAAAGTTGTATTATTTCTTTCTAATACTTTTACAACTTCTGCCTCTTGGCTAAGTTCTGTTTTGCCAAGTGGTTTTATTAAAACCATGTCACCATTATATGCCCCACCAAGTTTGTTTGGTGGAATAAAAAAGTCAGGCACATTTGGGTCTAAAACATCAACAAATGCGTATCCTTTATTGTTGCCGATTAACCTTCCTTTAATAAGTTCGGTATCTTCTATGCGTTTATATTTGCCAATTGACTCAACAATTTTTCCACTAGTAAGAAGACTTTCTACTGCCATTTTTACATCGTTATAATTTGCATCAAAAATGCTTGCAAGAGAAAGAATAAACTCGTTGCTGTTTTTATATTTTTTGTTTGAGTTTTTTAAATAATTTAATACTTTTTCTTTAAGCATTTTATACCTCATAAAAATATTTATAAATATCACATGGCTTTAAAATAAAGAAATAATAAGTAATTTATTAATAATATTTAAAATTATTTTTTATTTAGCTTCAATTAAAAAAAATGAATATTTATAGAAACAATATATAATAATTTCATATAATATTCATTTTGATTTTTTTATTTATGCACTATATCCGTTTATCAATAAACTTACAAAGTAAAGTACAGTACAAGTTGCAATAATTATTGCACAAATTGTGGTTATTCTTTTTAATTTGCCATCTCTACTTTCACCTTTGTTTTGTGAATAATAACTCTCTTGACCGGTGACTGCAGTTGCACCATTTTCATCGGCACTAGATTGCATAAGTGTTGTAATAATCATTGTAATACTGCTTATGAATATTAAAACCAAAAATATATATCTTAAAACCGGAAATACAGTTGTTACAAAATCGTTTGACGCAGCAAGCATAATACTTAACATTTTTGAAACCTCCTAAAATACATGAATACACACAAAAACCGTAATTGCTACTAAAATGGCTAGTAAGACAAATTGACCTAATTTAAATATTGGTTTTTTTGGATTAACGTGTGTTTTAACAATACTTCTTAAACTAAGCAAAATAAGTATACAAAGCATACCTATAATTAAACCCTTTACAATAGGCTCCAACCCACCTAAAAAGGTTGTGATGTCATGATAAATTCTTTCCATAATTCCTCACTTAGTATAGTATACAAAAACCACTTCAAGTAGTCAACAAAAAATTAAATATTGCTAAATGATTGCGAATATTAAAAATAATATATATAATAAACTAGGGTCGTATATGGATATAAAAAGAATAAATGAATTAGCAAACAAACAGAGAGAATGTGGTTTAACCGATGAAGAAAAAAAAGAACAACAAATTCTTCGAACAGAATACATAAATGCATTTAGGCAGAGTTTAAAGAGCCAATTAGACAACATTGTTATTGTAGATGAAAATGGAAACAAAAAACCATTAAAAAAGTAGCATTTATTATTGCTACTTTTTTTATTAGAGACATAAATCCAACAAATCAAGTGTTTTATTTGGCTTCATTTTTTCTGTGTTTTTCTATTTCTGTGGTTGCAAGTTTATCGCACCTATTATTCTTTTCGTTATCTGCATGACCTTTAACCTTATGCCAAGTGACTTTATGTTTTGATAAAAGGCTTAACAATTCTTCCCATAATGGAATGTTTTTTACGGCTTCTTTTTTTGCATTTTTCCAACCATTTAAAACCCATGAAGAAACCCAGTCATTCAAAAATGCATTAACAACATAGGCAGAATCTGAGTATATTTCAACTATACATTTTTCTTTTAATGCCTTCAAGCCTTCTATTACTGCTGTTAATTCCATTTGATTGTTTGTTGTGTTCTCGGCATACCCAGAGAATTCTTTTTCTATTCCCTTATATTCTAATATACACCCCCAACCCCCTGGACCTGGATTGTATGAACATGCGCCATCTGTATATAATATTACTTCTTTCATGCTTAAACTATATCATAGTATTAAAAAAATGACAAAAAAAATCTGGATGTTATTCCAGATTTTTTTTTAATTTAAATTAGTCGTTATTGCCATCTTCTTCTGTAGCTTTAAGCTCTTCAATCTTAGCTGTGCATTCATCAATATCTGCTTTTAGGTTTTTGTTTGTTTCTAACAAGTTGTTATATGCAGTTTCCAAGATTGGATATCTATCTTCATTGGCTTTCATTACTTCTTCGCAATGTTGAACAGAAAGTCTTAAACCTTCTAATAAATCCAAATCCTCAGATAACTTTTTAGCCTTTTCTTCATCAATATCAACATAGTTGTTTACACCATAAAGAACTACTTTTTGTTTTGCAACAATCGCCTCTTTTCTACGAAGTTTAATGTTGTCTCTTTCTAGTGTTTTGTTGATTTTGTATAATGGTATGAAATCTTTTTTAACTTTCTTTAATTCTTTTTCATTTAGTTTTAATCTATCTCTTAAAACTTCAAGTCTTGCTTCGTATTCTTCTGCTGAACCAGAAGGTGCAATTTTTTCTTCTACTTCATTTTCTTCTTGTAATGCCTTAATTTTGTTTTCATATTCTTGTCTTTGACGATTTAGCTCTTCTTCTAGTTCACGAATTCTTGCCTCGGAATCATCTTTTTCTTCTACTACTTCTTCTTGTTCTGGCTCTAATTCTTCCTGTTCTTCTACTTCTTGCTCTTCCACTTCAGATTCGTCCTCAGCCACTTGATCTTCTGCTTCTTGCTCTACTTCTTCTACTTTTTCTTCTTCTTTACCTTCTTCCTCGCCATCAAGAATTTTGTTGATAAGAGCTTCTATATCTTCTTCGTCATCGCTAGCATCTTCATCTTCATCATCTTCTTCTTCGTCATCAATAAAGATATCGTCAACATTATCTTCTTCTTTTGCGGCGAGTCTTTCTTCGATGTTCTTTTGTTTAGCCTTAATAAACTCTTCTTCTTCGGCTTCAAGTTCACCAAATGGTGATGCATTATTTAATGCTTCTTCTTCTTGTTTAGCCAAATCCAAATCCACATCTTTAACATTTTCTTCTATTTCTGGTTTTTCTTCTTGTTTTGGTTCAGCAACCTTAGTGTCTTCCACAAGTTTTATAGGTTCATATTTTTCATATGTAATTTGGTTATTAACATATTGATTGTTGTTTACCTCTCCATTTCCGTGTGGTTCAATAATCTTTAATATAAGTGTCACTAAGCCCCAAACTATAACTGCGCCAACTGCAATTATGCCAAGTACAAGCAAAACAAGTTTTAATATTTCTAAAAATTCCATAATTATCTCCTCTTTTTTATACAGAATTATTGTATCACATATTAAAAAAAAACACAATACCCAATTTTTATTTTTTTTAAAAAATGAGTACTTTATATGCTTTTTTAAAACATTTTTTAAAAAAAATATAAAAAAGTGCCTATTTTTTACTAAAATATGATAATTTTACTGTTCCATACTGTTTTTGCTCAATATTGTAATTATTAAAACTAATTTCTATTGTAGATGGGTGTTCGCATACTATTATTCCATCATTAGCCAGCAAGTCTTTTTCGTATATTGTTTGTAGTATATCCTCATAATAACCACTGGCATATGGTGGATCTACCAAAATTAAATCTATTTTTTGGTCAATGCTTAAAAGTGCAGTTTTGTAATCGCAGTGCATTACTTTATAATCACCAACTATACCTTTAAGGTTTTCTTTTGTTAATAGAATACTTCTAGAGTCTTTGTCTACAAAAAATACCTTTTTTGCACCATGACTAATAGCCTCTATACCAAGAGCGCCACTGCCACTAAACAAATCTAAAACCACTTTATCTTGAACAAAGAATTGAAGTTTTGTAAATAAGGCTTGTTTTACTTTATCGCCTGTTGGTCTAATATTGTCTGACTTTGGCGATTTTAACACCTTGCCTCTGTATTTTCCCGAAATTACTCTCATGCTATTATTATACAACTCATAATGCATTAAATCAAATTATTATTTATTTATTTTATAATGGTATTAGCTCTTAAACTATTAAAGTATTTCATAAGGTGATGTTTTTTCCCACTTAGCAGAGTTTTGCGCAATATCCATTATTATTACCTCATCATTTAATTTTGCATCTGTTTTGGTTATATCTACCAACAAACAATCCATACAAACATTTGCAATTATTCTACACATTTTCCACCAATTACAACATGTACTATTTTAGATAGTTTTCTTGGTATTCCATCAGCATATCCAACAGAAATAACTGCAATTATATTATTCTTTGTAATGTTTTTTCCATATCCTAAATTATCATTTTGGTTTACATTTAACACTTTTATTACATTATATTTTATTTTGATACAAAAATACGAGGCTAAACACCTCGTATTTTTTATACAATTTATTATTGTTTATATCTTAATCATTGTTTATATTTGCATCTGCAAATACCTTAAGTGTAGGATATTCACCAACATTATCAAAGTTCCAGATAGAGCCATCAAAACCAGCTTCTTCTCTAAATACTTTATAATCGTCTTTACCCTTACATTCTTCATCATCCGTTCTAATAAAATCATCTGGTATATAGTGGAATACAAGAGCTTGTACTTCTGCACTTCCGTAATTGATTATAATGCAATTTGTAAAGTCTCCACCATCAATTGATCTATCAAAAAGATTATACCAAGCACGAGTTACTACATTTCTTCTAAAATATGTGTTTGCTTCTGCAAATTTTTTACCAGAACCAGTAATTTCTGCAGAGCTGAAGCATCTGTCTACTGTTGAGCCAACTGGCACAATACCAACGACACCACAAACTACACTTGATTTACTTTCGCCAGAAACTGTACATAATGTATAACAGTTTGAAATATCTGCATAATGCTTATCAACCAAACCAGCAACAGTATGTCCCATAATTGTTCCCAATGAATAGCACTCTGTAATATAGCCATAGTTAACACCGGCAACACCAGCTGCTGAACGACCTTTAATTTCGCCACCCATATACGCACAAGCCTTAATAGTCACATTGTTTGAAACATAACCAATTACACCGCCTACATAGTTGTCGTTATCTGGTCCAAGAATCATATTGGCTTTTACAGTACATCCGTAAATTTCTATTGTGCCAGCAGAAACATAACCTGCTACACCACCTACATACATCAATTTTTCGCAAGTAGATGTAATTCTGAAGTCTCTTGCACTGCAATATTTCATAGATGCATCTGCAATTCCAACAATACCACCAATGGTATATCCACCATTTTTGTCTGCTCTAAAGTTTGTTTCAATTTTAAAATCACTAATATCACAATGTTTTAATACACCATTGTTTCTACCAACAATTCCACCAAATGTTGCAGAATCATCACCAATTCTTAATGTTATTACTGCATCGTTTTCAGAATTAACATCGCAGTTTATTATATTGCCTTGGTTTGTAGCACATATGATTCCTGATAGTTCTGCAGTTGTATCAAACTTTTTTAAATCTCTAACAGTTATATTTTCTAGTTTTGCACCAGCAACTAGTCCGGTAGCAACAACTGCTGAGTTATTTACACCACTGTTTGATAATTCAACATCTTCAAATACAATTCCGTTTATACTTGAATTTGCTGACAAATATCCAAAGAAACTATTGTTTGTGCCAGATAATTTCAAGTTTTTGATTGTACATGTAACGCCATCTGCTACTCTTATGCTTGCATTCATTGGACTAGTTCTATTTGGAGCAACTGTTACCCAATTACTGCATCCCATTTCTTCAAGGTCATATACTACATCTTCCGTAATTGAATAAACAGAATCTACGGACAAATTAGTTTTTATTTCTAGTAAGAAATCTATTAGTGTTTTTCCATCTTCTATTGATATTTCTTTTCTTAAACCTCTAATGTAAATATTTTCATATGTACCATTATAGTTTAATTCTGCATATTTGTTATCTTCCTTAGTCCAAACACTATCAAAATTAAAGTTTGTGTAAGTAGCAATATCCAATAGGTCTAATTTAGTTACTCTAACTATATTGCTCATTTCACTAGCTTTAACATTTTCCGCACCTGTTTTAACAGGGTTAAGTGTTAAAGAATTTCCATATACATAATAAATATCTTCATATTTATTGTACCAGTTTGGATTACTAGCATTATCTTCTTTGCTTTCACCAACAACTGCGGCAATATTTGCTCCGGTTGCATTTTCTACTATTGTATAAGCCTTTGCGATTGCACTTGGATAATAAACATCATTATTTTTTGTAGATTCATTTAATCCTACAATACCACCAAACATGCTAGAATTATTTGAAAGTTCTGCGTTTGTTATGGTTGCCTTACTATTTAAGATAATACTTGAAACGTTTTTACCAACAAGTCCGCCAACATAGCCATCAGCAACTATTGTTCCTTTTACAGAACACATATTTACAACTGCATAGCTTTCTTGTCTTTGGTTATAACCAACTAATAATCCAGAATTGGCAACATTTTTTGTGTTTGTAATAGAACCCAAAACTTCTATTTTTCCAACTGTACCATTATTAATGCCTGCTACAGCACCTACGTTATCGTATTCGCCAGAGATTGCAACTCTTTCAAATCTAACATTCTCTACAACACCATCTGTTAATATGTTTGCAAAGAAACCAGCGTTGCTTGTGCTATCGATTCTTAAATTATAAATTGTGTGGCCATTACCATTAAAGTTTCCACTAAAATCAGCTATTGGAGTCCAAGAACCAGTTAAATCTATATCACTACCTAAAATATAGTATTTGTCTGCTTCCATATTAGCCAATGCTGTTGCATCGTTAATTACATATGGAGAACCAACATTACCATCACCAACGTAAACTTCAAAAGCAAAAGGCCCAAAGAATGTGTTTGATGGAGTGATTGTCACGGTTGTAAAACCACCACTTTCTGCCTTAAATATTTTTGTTTCAGCATTATAGCTTAAAACATAGCCGCTATCTATTTTAACATCAAGTGTTGTTGAACTAGATGGTTTTGTCCAAGTGATTGGCAATTCTAGTTCGTCCCCCTTGTTAAGATAAATAGAGTTGTCTGTTGAAATGTTGAGAGAAATTGTTTCATCATTTAATGATAAATAATAAATGGTAAATCCCAAAAAAAGCAATGTCACAATAACTACAACATACAATAAGAACTTTTTCATATCCACCTCTTTTATTAACAATTATGAGTATACTACTAAAATCCACAATTGTCAATATGCAAAAATAACGAAATTTTGATTAGAATAGTTAATTTTATAAATTAGTTTTTAAATTGACAACTAACAATTATTGCATATATAATATAAATATAAAAGGAGAAAATATGGCAAGAAATAATTGGAATAAAGTATTTGATTTTATAGCCTTTATTGGTCTATGCATAATTGCAGTGGTTTTAGTTTTGCATAAAATTATAAGTGCAAACGAAGTGACTAAGGCTCTTGGTATAATAGGCGAATGCATTGCATATTTTGTGACAGCCGTTTCTGCTTTCTTTTATGTTAGAAGTAAAAGAAATGTTTGGTGGTATGTTGCCTATGCAGTTGCTTTGGTGCTAATTATCGTATTTGTTATCTTTAAGGCCTAATATGAGTTTATTCAGTGTTAGAAAGCGTTTTTTTGAAAAAAGGCCAAATGATATTGCATACATTACAAAAAATGAGATTTTAGGAAAGTACATTTGCTATTTGTGTGATTACACTAAAAACGAGAACACAAATGTTGTTATAGATGATAATTTAAGAGAAAAGATTAAAGTAAATGCCAATGGCAAAAATGGTGATTACTTTAACATTGTTCTTGACTATTTGGGTCGCTCGGATTTAAGTAGTGACGTGTTGTCATCAATATCGGAATGCTATTGGGAGTATTTATCTGGCAAATTTAAGGTAGATAGTATTGATGATGTTTGCAATATGTTAAACATATTTTGCACACAAAATAATTTAGGCAAAAATATATCAAATAAATCTAAAATTGTTGCATTTTTTATTGACGAAAATGGCAATTTAGACCAAAATGCAATATTTAATATGGATATTTGCTTCAAAAAATCAAAAGTTGGCAAAAAAATGTGTGTTATAGAAGAAACATTTACCGAACCGGATTATAGAAATTGTGGTATACATGGCGATGCAATAAAATTTTTGGAGGCTTTACTCGCCAACAAAAATATTTATAATCTAGTTGGAAAATCGCAAGATTGTGATGTGTACGATGAATCCGGCATAAAAACATTAAATGAACACTACACAAAACTAGGATTTAAACTAATGACAACCAAAGATGGCAGAAATTATATTACCAAAACCATAGACCAGTATAATGAACTACCAATAAGCAAAGATGATTGTTTTAAAGAATAAAAAATCACAAATCATTTTTATTTAAAAAAAATACATTCGTTTTTTTCGAATGCATTTTTTTATTATTACTAACCAACATTTACTTCAATATTATTGTTAAGTTCTTCTGGATATATTTCTCTATATCGTTTTAAACCTGTACCTGCTGGAATAAGTTTACCAATAATAACATTTTCTTTTAAGCCACGAAGATGGTCTACTTTGCCTTTTAGTGCGGCATCGGTTAATACTCTTGATGTTTCTTGGAATGATGCAGATGATAGGAAACTATCAGTAGAAAGTGCAGCTTTGGTAATTCCAAGAAGCACACGTTTTGCAGTTGCTGGAACGCCACCCTCTTGAAGTACTCTCTCGTTTTCTGCTTCATAATCAAACACATCAACAACATCACCAGGAAGAAGTTTTGTGTCTCCACTATTTTCAATCTTAACCTTTTTAAGCATTTGACGGATAATTACCTCAATATGCTTATCGTTAATTGTAACATCTTGACCTTTATATATCATTATAACTTCAGATAGAAGATAATCTTGAAGTCCTTTTAAGCCCTTAATTCTAAGAAGATCGGTTGGATTGATTGAACCTTCGGTAAGTTGTGTTCCTGGTTCTACAACATCACCATCTTTAATTTTTAAGAATACTGGCTTTTTAACTTCGTAAACTGCTTCATCTTCGGCATTTTTAACAGTTAATGTGTAAAGTCTTGGGCTCTCTTTTACAGATACTTTTCCAGATATTTCTGAAATAACCGCTTCACCTTTTGGTCTTCTTGCTTCAAATAATTCTTCAACACGAGGAAGACCTTTTGTTATATCGGCTGCGACAGCCACACCACCAGTATGGAATGTACGCATTGTAAGCTGTGTTCCTGGCTCACCTATTGATTGTGCTGCGATAACACCAACAGCCTCACCAACATTAACAATGTTTTTGCCAGACATGTTTTTTCCATAGCACTTAGCACAAACACCATTTCTTGCATGACAATTTAATAGATTTCTTATTTGAACTCTCTTTATTCCTGCTGCTTCCACCGCTTTGGCTTGTGCCTTGGACACCATGGTATTTGCAGGAACTATAACCTCACCGGTTTTTTCGTTCACTACATCATCTACTACAAATCTGCCTTCAATTCTATCCGCAAGTGATTCTAGAACTGCTCCATCTTGAACAAGGTCAGATACAAATGCGCCTCTAACTTTTTCACCAAGGTCTGCAAAGCAATCCTCTGTTGTGACAACAACGTCATGTGATATATCTACAAGTCTACGAGTTAAATAACCAGAGTCAGCTGTTTTTAAAGCGGTATCTGTAAGTGTTTTACGTCCACCACGAGCAGATATAAAGTATTCAAGAGGAGTTAAACCACCACGGAATGAAGACTTAACAGGAACGTCCACCTTTTGACCAGATGAGTTAGCCATAATTCCACGCATTCCGCAAATTGAGTTTAATTGCACATTAGAACCACGGGCACCTGAATAAACGAACATTTTTATTGGATTATAATCATCCAAATATTCCAAAACTGCATCTTGAACCTTGTTGGTTGTTTCTGTCCAAGTTGTGATATTTGCTGTTAGTTTTTCGTCTAATGTAATAAGACCACGTGCAAGTAATTTTTCATTTTCTAATATTTTCTTTTGAGCCTCGGCAATTATATCCACTTTTTTAGGTGGCTCTTTCATATCAAATACATTGATTGTAAGTCCAGAAAGAGTTGCATGCTTATAGCCCATGTTTTTAATTCTATCAACCATTTCAGAACACTCTGTTGTTCCAAGTTTATCAAAACATTTAACAACAATGTTTTTAAGGTCTTTTTTGATAACTGCGTTATTTATTTCTAAATCGCAATAGTTGTCTGGGTTGGTTCTGTCTACATATCCTAAGTTTTGAGGAATTGCTTGGTTAAATATTAATCTACCAGCAGTTGTTGTCACTCTTTTTGAATATGTTTTTCCATCAACTGTTGCTGTCCTTCTAACTTGAATTTCGGCATTGATGTCTATAACTTTTGTTTGATATGCAATCATTGCCTCATCATCACTTGCAAAGTACATTCCCTCGCCTTTTGCGCCTTTTTTAACCATTGTTAAATAGTAGCAACCAAGCACAATATCTAGACCAGGGTTAACGATAGGTTGTCCATCAGACAATTTAATGATGTTATTTGATGCAAGCATTAAGTTTCTTGCTTCTGCCCTTGCATCTATTGAAAGTGGTACGTGAACTGGCATTTGGTCACCATCGAAGTCGGCGTTAAAGCCTGTACATACAGATGGGTGAAGTTTTATTGCTCTACCTTCTACTAATACTGGCTCAAATGCTTGAATTGATAGTCTATGAAGGGTTGGAGCACGATTTAAAAGCACTGGATGGTCTTTAATAACCTCAGCAAGAACATCCCAAACCACAGTTTTTTCACGCTCAATAATTCTTTTTGCTGTTTTAAAGTTATTGCACTCGTTCATTTCTACAAGTTTTTTAATAACAAATGGCTTGAATAGTTCTAGTGCCATTTCTTTTGGAAGTCCACACTGGAACATTTTTAATTCTGGACCAACTGCAATAACCGAACGACCTGAATAATCAACACGTTTACCAAGTAAGTTTTGACGGAAACGACCTTGTTTTCCGGTTAAAATTGCTGTTAATGATTTTAAATCTTTTTGTTTTGCGCCTTGAACTGCTCTACCTCTTTTGCCGTTGTCTATTAAAGCATCAACGGATTCTTGAAGCATACGTTTTTCGTTTCTAATAATTACATCTGGCGCACCAAGCTCTAGTAATTTTTTAAGACGGTTATTTCTATTTATAACTCTTCTATATAAATCATTTAAATCTGATGTAGCAAATCTACCACCATCTAGTTGAACCATTGGTCTAAGCTCTGGTGGAAGCACAGGGAGAACATCTAAAACCATCCATTCTGGTTTATTATCACTCTTTAAGAATGACTCTATAATCCCAAGCTTTTTAATTGCCTTAATTCTCTTTTGGCCTTTTGCAGTTTTTAATACTTCCTTTAACTCTTCACTCTCTTTTTGTAAGTTTACTTGAGATAAAAGAATTTTGATTGCTTCTGCACCCATGCCGGCAACAAAACTACCAACACCATACTTTTCGATGGCTTCACGGTATTCTTTATCAGATATTACTTGTTTATAAGTAAAGTCTGTGTCCTTTGGGTCTATTACTATATAGTTTACATAGTAAACAACTTGTTCTAAAACCTTTGGCGTTAGGTCCAAAATTGTTCCTATTCTTGATGGAACTGACCTAAAAAACCAAATATGTGTCACAGGGCAAGCAAGTTCAATATGCCCCATTCTTTCACGACGAACTTTTGAACGAGTGACCTCTACACCACATTTATCGCAGACTACACCTTTGTAGCGGATTCTTTTATATTTTCCGCAATGACACTCCCAGTCCTTTTTTGGTCCAAAGATTTTTTCACAAAATAGACCATCTTTTTCTGGTTTTTGTGTCCTATAATTGATAGTCTCTGGCTTGGTGACCTCACCATAAGACCATTCTCTGATCTTTTCTGGTGAAGCGATACCAATCTTTATTGAATCAAAATTGTTTAATTCAAACATACATTTTCTCCTATAAATATTTTGCAATATAAATTTTTACGATAAATTACTCGTCTAAATCGTCAAAATCATCAAATAATTCGTTTTGGTCAAACTCTGCGCTAGCAATATCTGCATCAGATACTCCCGTTTCATCCTCATCATTATTAGTTCCTGCAAGGATTTCGTCAAAGTTTAGAGATACATCTTTAAGTTCTTGCTCTACCTCTGCGCCAAGTGATGGAGTAACATCAACTTCATCGGCAGAAAGTTCTGCAATAGAAACTTCTTGATTATCTTCAGTTAATATCTTCATATCCAATCCAAGAGATTGAAGTTCTTTAATCAATACCTTAAATGACTCTGGAATACCTGGTTCGGCTATTGGCTCGCCTTTTACGATTGCTTCGTAAGTTTTTGTTCTACCAACAATATCATCAGACTTAACAGTAAGCATTTCTTGAAGAAGTGAAGATGCACCGTAAGCTTCCAAAGCCCAAACTTCCATTTCACCAAATCTTTGACCACCAAACATGGCTTTACCACCAAGAGGTTGTTGAGTGACAAGGCTGTAAGGACCAGTAGAACGTGCGTGCATTTTACTATCAACCATGTGGTCTAGTTTTAACATATATTTGTATCCAACAGTTGCCTTATGGTCAAATGGCTCACCAGTTCTACCATCGTATAATTGAATTTTTCCATCTTCTGGGAATCCGTTTGCAACAAGCAAATCTCTTACTGTATCAGGTGTTGCACCATCAAATGCTGGGGTTGCAACCTTCCAACCAAGGCTTTCTGCAACAAGTCCCAAGTGAACTTCTAGCACCTGACCTATATTCATACGTGATGGAATACCAAGTGGATTTAATACTAAATCTAATGGTCTGCCATCAGCTAAGAATGGCATATCTGCCTCTGGAAGAACTCTTGATACGACACCCTTATTTCCGTGACGACCAGACATTTTATCACCAACGGATAGTTTTCTACGTTGAGCAACATATACCTTAACAAGCATATTTACGCCTGGGTCCAAATCGTCGTGATTCTTTTTAGAAAGTATTTGAACATCTACAACTGTTCCACCACAACCGTGTTTAACTCGAAGAGATGTGTCTCTTACTTCTCTTGCTTTATCACCAAAGATAGCTCTTAAAAGCCTTTCTTCTGGTGTTAGTTCGGTTTCACCTTTTGGTGTGACCTTACCAACTAGTATATCTCCTGGGCGAACTTCGGAACCAATTCTAATGATTCCATTTTCGTCCAAGTTTTTAAGAGCATCTTCGCCAAGATTTGGAATATCACGAGTGATTTCCTCATCGCCAAGCTTAGTGCTACGGCAAGGAAGCTCTACGTCTTTTAAGTTAATTGATGTATAAACATCATCTTTGACTATTCTTTCAGACACCAAAATAGCATCTTCGTAGTTATAGCCTTCCCAGTTCATATAACCAACTAGGACATTTTTACCAAGTGCAAGTTCTCCATTTTTAGTTGAGAAGCCATCAATTAAAACATCACCCTTTTTAACTTTTTGACCTTTTACAACTGCTGGCTTTTGGTTTTGACAAGTGTAAGCATTTGTTTTATCAAATTTAATAAGTGGAATATCATACTTTTTGCCTGATTTGTCGCCAACAAAAGTTATATAGTTTGCTGAAACATATTTAACTGTTCCATCTTCTGGCGCAGAAATTATTGCACCACAATCTTTTGCGATTGGACGTTCCATACCCGTTCCAACGATTGGTGCTTCTGGTCTTAATACAGGAACTGCCTGACGCTGCATGTTAGAACCCATAAGTGCACGGGCTGAGTCGTCATTTTCTACAAATGGAATAAGTGATGCAGCGGCAGAAATAAGCTGTCTTGGAGATACATCCATGTAATCTACCTTGCTTGCTGGCACTTCCAAAATAGAAGTTGCATGACGGCATATAACACGTTTATTTATAAATCTGCCTTCTTCATCAAGAGGCTCGGTTGCTTGGCAAATGTAAGCATTATCTTCTATGTCTGCCATATGATATTCGGCAGTTTTTTCTACAACGCCTGTTTCTTTGTTCACTTTTCTGTATGGTGTTTCAATAAAACCATACTCATTTATTTTTGCATAAGCAGCTAACGTTGTGATAAGACCGATAGATTGACCTTCTGGTGTTTCAATGGCGCATATTCTACCATAATGAGTGTAGTGGATATCACGAAGTTCGGCAGATGCTCTCTCTTTTTTAACACCACCAGGGCCAACAGCCGAAAGTCTACGCTTTTGGGTTAATCCAGAAAGTGGATTTATTTGATCCATAAACTGACTAAGTTGTGATTGTGCAATAAAATCTTTTAAACTCTTATTTACTGGTCTTGGGTTTATTATTTGAGATGGAGTCACCTCTGACAATTCTTTACCTTGAAGAGTTTCTTTAATATTTGCACTAAGTCTTTTAATACCAGAACTAAATGCATTTCCTAAAAGTTCTCCAACAGATACGACTCTTTTGTTTGATAAGTGGTCAATGTTGTCTATTTCGCCAATGCCATCTGTTAAGTTTAAGTAATAAGATATTGTTGCTAAAATATCATCCATTGTAAGAGTGGTTATTAAAAGCTCTTTTGCATTTGCTCTTATTGCTTCCATTCTCTTTTCTTTGGTTTTATTCTCTTTTAATATTTGCATAAGAGTTGGATAATAAACATCTTCTAATATTCCAAGCTCTTTTTCGTCACAAGGGAAAATCTTGGAAAGTTTAACTCTGTTGTTTCCTCTAACAAGAACACGTTCGCCGTGAGCAAGCAAATATACTTCGTTTATACCTGCATCTTGAATTCTTCTTGCAACATCATAAGTGAATTCCTCACCGGCCTTAATTACAACTTCGTCATCTATTGCAATATTGTCTGCAGAAACATAGCCTGTTATTCTGTTTGCAAGAGAAAGTTTTTTATTCATTTTATAACGACCAACTCTGTTTATGTCATAATATGAATCACTAAAGAACAATAAGTTAATATAGTTTCTTGTGCTTTCTGCTGATGGAACATCTGCTGGACGAGTTTTTCTTGCAAGTTCAATCAATGCCTCTTCCTGAGTTGTTTGTGGCTCTTTTTCAAGAACATTCTTTATAAGCCTGTGGTTGCCAAATAATTCCATAATGTCGTCATTTGTATAACCAAAACATTTTAAGAACAATCCTAATGTTATTTTATGAGCTCTATCTAGCACAACTTTTAAAACTTCGTTTGCACCCTGTTCTATTTCTACCCACATACCATGACTAGGATACAACTGACCTTTTAAGGTTGAAGTATCATCTTTGTCTTGGGTGTAATAAACACTTGGTGAACGAGTCACTTGGCTAACTATTACTCTTTCTGTTCCATTAAACACAAAAGAGCCCTGCTCTGTCATAAGAGGAATATCGCAAAGATAAATATCTTGTTGGTCAATTGCTTCACCACTATCCTCTATAACAAGCCTTGCGTTAACTTTTAGCGGAACACTATATGCGACCTTTCTTATTTTACAGTCCTTAATAGAATAAGTTGGTTTTTCACCAAATGAAATGCCTGTAAAATATAACTTTGCCTTGCCACTATAATCGGTAATTGGAGAAAGGTCTTGCAAAATTTCTAATATTCCATGTTCCAAAAACTCTTTATATGTGTCTTTTTGAATTTCTAAAAGGTCTGGCAATTCACAAACATTTTCTAGTTTAGAAAACGAATATCTTTCGGTTGTTCCGAACATAACCTTTTTTAATGCAGGTGCTTTTTCTTGCATAATTTGATGCTCCTTAAATATTTATATATTTACATGGTTTTCTTTTGCTTAGAGTGACTTATATTAAAGCGTGAAAATAGCAAGCAATTATATACCACTTTTTAAAGAATATTGCTTGCGTTTTTTTTATTTAATTGTTTATAAAACCGGCTCTTTTTTTCACTACTCAAAAAAATTCCTTGCGGTAGTATACCAACATGCAGAATAATTGTCAAGGGAAAATAAGGATTTTTTTTAAATAATCGTTTGTTTTTTTATGTGCTTTTTTAATTTTAACTCATTGATTTATCCGTATTTTTGTTTGTTATA
>JAGCEE010000228.1 GCA_017650795.1 Clostridia bacterium
AAGTTGTAGAAAATCATCTTATCCCACTTTCTAGCTGGGAAGCACAGGTTACAATGGCCGCAGAACAAATTATTCGTAACAAGAAAGCTATGTCAGATAATGACAAGGCAATTGTTGCAGTAGCTCGTTCTATCAAGGAGTTCTATTACAATGTCTAATAGTATTTGGAGAATTACCAAGTATCGTTGTGATGAAACGGGTATACCTTATGGTGACCCAATTCAATCACTTTGTTACACACAGGAACTTATGGAATCTTACAAGAATCCAAAGTTTGTAGTTAAAATTGAAGAGGAAGTCAGTCCTAACGAATGGGTTGTTGTTTGGACTGCAGAAAGAGGTTAATAAATGCGAGCAACTGGAAATAAAGTATTTTTGGTTCAGGAAGAATACAAGTCAGAAAATGGCATTGTAGCTCCACTAGCAAAGCAAGGTATGGCTGTATTCAAGGTTGCAGCAGTTGGTCCAGGTGAATGGAATGTATTTACCGGTGAACTTAGACCAATGCCTGTAAAGGTTGGTGATAGGGTTATTGCAGATATTATGACTGCCCCTGAAATCACAATCACAAAGGGTATTAAGAAGACCACATATCGTATTATACCCGATACCAGTATTCAAATGATATTAGAAGATGATGAAGTAGTTAAGTAGTCAAGGAGTTGTTCAATGCAGTTACTTGATGATAAAATGCTTTTGAAAAGTCTAATGGATAAGACTGCAGGTGGACTTTATATCCCAGGTGTAGTACAAATTGCCTATTCAATGTTTGAAATCGTAGACCTTGGAAAAGGTCACTACGATAAGCGAGTTGGAAAGGTTGTTCCACTACCATACGGATTAAAGGTAGGTGACAGGGTTCTGGTCAATGTTGGTGTTTTGAACAAAGTAAACATCAATGGCGAAACTTACTATACCTGTCCTAATGCAGAAGAAGCCATTCTAATATTAGATGATGATGAAAGAATCTAATTAAGAGGAAAAGTATAATGAGTAATAAAAAAGTTGTTGCTATTACAGCTATTTCATTTATTCTTTATACTTTCTTTTTATTTTGTGGTGGATTGTTTGGTGTTACAGCCCAACAATATGCCATAATCGGTGGTATGTATGCATTAAAATACGGTGCCATTCTGTTAGGATTCGTAATGACAATTTATCTTCCAAATAGAATCAATAAGGCTTTGATTCAAAGAAAAGAAGAAAAGTATCAAAGGGAATCTGAAGCAAAGATAGCACAAGCTGCTGAAAATGAAAAGAAAGCACAAGAAAAAATAATTGAAGCAATAAGAAATGAGGAAGCAGTATAATGGCTCAATCACTAGAAGATGAAGTAAATATTCCTAAACATTATCGTACACACGAAAGCGGAATTGAAGCTATTGAAATTACAAGATACCTAATAGGTGATTTAAGTAATGCCTGGAAATATGGTATGCGTTATGAAGATAAGAATACACCAAAGAAAGATATTAAGAAACTTTGTTGGTATTTGAACGATTTTCATAATCATTTCATAGATGATAATAATGAATGTACGGCTAATGTTGAAGTTCCAGGAAATGTCAAGGATTTAATGCTTAAAGTTATTGAAACTGAACCCGTAGAACAGGTTAAGAATGTCTTTAAGCAAATCTATATGCTTGTTTGTGCAGGTGGAATCTTATTCCCGCCAGTATGGGACAAGACCATAGAAGACTTGAAAGTTTACGCTGAAACTCTAAATTAACCAAAACTATTGACAATGTAATACAAGGATATTATAATTGTAAAACCTAATTAACAAAAGGAAAAATAAAAATGGAAAATATAACTATTACCTCTACAAAGATTCTACCAATTGAAAATGGTATTGGTGGCTGTGTAGCAATCGCACAAATGACCCTTAATGATGCTTTTAAGCTAACTGGTATAAAGTTAATTGAAAAGAATGGTCATAGAAATGTTGTTTACCCCCGAAATATGAGTAACAAGCATAAGAAGTCATATTTCTTCCCACTTAACAAGGATATTGCTACCTATATCAATGATAGGTTGTGGAAGGATTACGATTCAGACACAAGTTCAAAGTAGGAAATAAATGAAGAAGAGAAAGCCCTTAATTACACCGGCCCTTCTTCCAAACAAAAAGAAGGAAATGCTTAAATTGGTGAATAACCCTGAGCAACTGCAAAAGGTAATGTCATTCATTCAAGCATCTTCCGACTTATTTGATAAATCAAAAACCGTCAAAGCCTTAAATATGATGGATTGGGTGGAAAGATGTATAATGATTTTACCTGACGATATGGAAGGCAAAGACGGTTTTATTTTAGCATTTAAATCATTTGTTGATAACTACGGAGAAAGTGATAATGGCATTTCAACTCAGGGATAGAAGTGTTACATCCAATGAACTTGTTAGGATTGTACTTTGTTCAGTTTTGGAAGATGTAGAACACAATTTCGGTGAATACGCAAAGTTGTATGACAAGAACTTTGATGATATGACCGAAAATGAATTGGAAGTATTAAACCAATGGAAATGTAAAATCTTTGAAAAATTAAATCGTGTACTTAAAAAGGAGGGTTTAGTTAAAAATGATTAGATTTGAAATTGGTAATACATACAAAGATTCTAAGCGGACTTGAATTTACTTTATTAGATATTAACGAAAACAATGTTGGTTCATTTAAATTTCGTAATGTTATTCGTAAATTCAGAATTGTCAATTTTGGTGGTGCAGAAGCAGCGGTAAACATTGACCGGACCCCAGTTTTTTAGTGGTTCACCAGAATGTACTTATGATGAAGAAATTGATGGTAAATTAGAAAACCCTATTGTTTTCAATGTTAATGGAGAGTCTTATGTCAGTTTGTTTAAAAGACACAAAGAAGAAAAAGAAAGAAGATAGACCAGTAAAACCAATTAAGCGAGTTCCACCACCTGAAAAGGATGATAAGAACAAGTTAGTAAAGGATAATAAGAATTTGACACCCGACCAAGTTGAAGCACTACAAGATGGTGAACCTGCAGCTATGGCCGCACAACAGTTAAATCCTATGATTATTCCTGACTTTTTTAACAACATTCGTAATAACTACTATGTTGCTAACAAAATAATTTGGCTTACAAGTTTTATTGAATGGCCGTTGATTACAGAAGTAATGCGTAGATTGAATTTCTATGATGATGGCTCTAAAGAACCAATTACTTTGTATCTAGCTTCACCAGGTGGTGAATGTGATGCAGGTTGGGCTTTGATTGACCTTATGGAAAAGATTAAGAAACACGGCACACCTATTAGAACTATTTGTGCTGGTAGTTGTTCATCAATGGCTGCAGTAATTCTTGCCGCAGGTTCCGTTGGCGAAAGATATGCTTTTCCATCCTCTAGAATTATGATTCATCAAGCCGGTGTTGAATTGACCGGTGGTAAGTTAGATGATATTGCTAACACCACAAGGGAATTACAATATTGGACTGATACTACCGCAAAATATTTGTCTAAAGTTACAAAGAAACCTGTTAAAGATATTGAAAAAGAACTTTGTTATGACAATTATATGTCCCCTACCGAAGCTAAAAAGTTCGGCATTATTGACAAAGTAGATGTCTTTATGGCATAAAATGATTACATTAGATGAATTAAAAAATAGATTAATGAAGGAATATGACTTACACCCAAGTAAGTCTGTTCCTCATTTTTCCAGTTCCGTAATGGTAAAAGTTTCACAATTGATGTTGGAAAACCCTGAAAAGGTTCAAGAAATTGAAGAATATGTAGGTAAGGGCGAAGAATTTAGATTATATTTTTCCGACAAAACTTATATGAGAAAGCTAATCCAAATGCATAATGATGATATTGATGGCTTTTATCGTATTCTAAGAAAAGAAGAATTATTCTTGAATACATGTTTACAAACATTTGGATTGAAAAATGCCATTATTCAATTAGACCCAGATACTTTATTGAATAATCTTGAAGACCAATTAGATGATTCTGATGAAGAAAATGAAGATATATAAATAAAATATTATGGATTATTACAATATGAATTTTCGTGATTTTATAAACCCTACTCGTAAACCAGTGCCAAAAGCACAAATGGAAGATGTGGAAGAATTGGAAGATTTTGAACCTAAAGAAGTTCAAAAGCCTGTCCGTCCTGCACCACAAAGAAGAGTTCCACCAAAAGTTGTTGAACAATACGAAGAGCCTGAAGAATATGATGAACCAGTTGATGAAGATGAAGAATACTACGAAGAACCCGTAGTGTATGTTCCACCTCAAAGACAAGTTCAAAGACATGTTCAAAGGGTTCAAGTTAGACCACAACCTAGACCTATTGCTAGACCTACAAGACCGGTTCACAATGGCTATGCTATGCCCGATTCCGAATTTAGAAGACCCTTGGCAGTTTCACCAAAGCAACTAAAGGAAAACACCATTGAGGGTACTGCAAATTCATTGACAGAAGCTATCAAGCGAAAGGTTGATACCGTATTCTATCGTTTTGGTATTCAAGGTTTGGAAAAGCTAGATGAAAAGATTCTTGATACTATTGAAGAATTACAATATCCAGAACAAAAACAAACCAAAAGACCATTAAGGGAAATGAGAAGACAACCTGTTAGAAAGCCAGTTAAGAAATATCGTCCTTTACCATTGGAAGAAGTCCCACCCGTTCCACAAGAACCCGTGTACGAAGAACCAGTGTATCAGGAACCAATTTCTTATGAAGACCCAATAGTTGATGAACCTATTGAAGAAACCGCCCCAGAAGCCATTTCTGAGCCACCAGTGGAAGAAATTGTGGAAGAGCCAATAGAACCACCTCCTCCACCAAAAAAGGCTGTAGCAAGCCCAAAACCGTCATTCTTACAACCCAAGAAAGTAGAAAAGCCAAAGCAAATTGAATCTACCGGTGATGAAGATGAAGATTTGATAAATGCGGCTATGGCTATGGATTTCAGTGAACAATTGGAAGAACAGAAACCTGTTGTAAGTGATGAAGAAATTTGGGGTGAAGTTGAAGCTATCTTGGAAACTGAACCATCACAAAAATTGGTTCACGAACCACAAACTCAGTCCCAACTTATGATACCACCTACACAAGTAGATGAACAAGTTGAGGCTACCGAAGAAGTTCAAGAACAACCAACCGAAGAACCAAAACCAAAAAAGAAAAGAAAACAAAAAACTGAAGAAACAAAAGTAGAGGAAAATACCACTAATGAAAAAGAATAAAAAGAACTTTGACCAAAAATCTGAAAACAAGGTTGAAAAGACCAATAGTTCAGAAATTGTAGTAGAAGGAACTGTTATAGAAGCTTTTCCAAATGCTATGTTTGATATACAACTAGACAACGGAAGTATAGCAAAGTGTACGGTATGTGGAAAAATTCGTAAAAATAACATTCGTATATTACTTGGTGATAGAGTTCAAGCAGGACTTTCAATTTACGATTTGACCAAAGGCCGTATACTTTATAGATTAAAAGACAATAAGGTGTAATATGGAAATACCAAAGTATAGAAGTAATCATAGGTTATCTTGGGATGAAATATGCCAGGATTTCCCGGAAGTCGCTAATCAAATCGTTCAAGAAGATAATTGGCGTCCTTATGAACAAAAACCTAATTTTGCAGAAGTTGATAACAAACTAATGCAATGGGTGCCAGAAAAGGTTCGTGAAGGAAAAGATGATGAACGAATTGATAGTATAATGCTTACAAAATAATTTTATATTATCCTCCTTAAAGGGCTACTTGTCAAGAGTAGCCCTTTTCTTATAAATACTATAAACAACATAATTCTTAATGGAGTTTATATGGAATTTAAAGAAGCAAAGAATATCCTTAATGAAAATGGTTATGAACTTTTAGATGAGGTTTTTGGTTTTTCAGCTGAAGAGAAACAGGAAAAATTAAAAAAGAATATTTTAAATGAATTATCAAGATTAAAAATTTCACTTGATGAAGATATTTTATTGAGAGAACAAAATGGTGTGTATATAATTTATGCTAAAGTTGGTGCTTATAAAGACCAAGAATTTGATAATGGAATAACAGCAAAATTATATTACTATGTAAAGTCTAATTATGTAAAGCCAGCTAACCCAGATGAAGTAAGAAAGGAATGGCAAAAAATAGAAATAAAAAACACCCCTGCATCAACTATTGCAGCATTAATACAACAGATTACTACGCAATATATTAAAAGACAAGAAGAACAAGCCGAAGAAAATGAAGAACGTAGAAAAGCAAATAGAGCTAATGATGAAGAACACTATAAAGAATTGAGAAGAGTTGGTGAACTTAAAGCCGGAAGAGAAACTGGCGACAATTACGGCGATTACCACCACCAAATATAACTATATAAATTAATTTATCAAAAATTAAGACTCCTAAACTAATAGGGGTCTTTTCTTTTCTTATAAATATATTGTTATGAATGATTGTGAAGTTGAAAATGTAAACAAACTATGGAAAAGATTAGCTGAGAGTTTGACCGATACCAACTCCCAGCACGGTTTGCATAGATTGGTAAATAATGCTGAAATGTTGGCTGCCTATATGGAATCCAACAATATCTTGTCTGAATCTAGCCAAACTTTACTTGATATGGAACACGCAAATAAAAAGATTAATTTATCTACACACAATAGAAGTGTGGATAATGCCCTAGTCTTTATCATTCTAAAGGGTTTAACAACATTACCAACACAAACAAAGGCATTTAGACTTGGATTGATTGACAAGAATGGTAAACTTATTCGTAAACCAAAGACGGAAGCTGAACATCAAAGTATCAGTAACTTGGATTTGTTGTTCTATAAGTTAAGACAGTGGTTAGCTCCTAGAATACAATACCTTAATGGCATTAGCTGGATTAAGGGTGCTATGAATGATGTTAGAGGTCAAAACTACTTTAGCAACTACGAAAATCTAAGTAGACAATATGCTGTTAGAAAAGTAAATGATGAATTGTACAAGATTTTACAACATTAAGGAGTGAATTTATGGCTTGTCCTAATTGTAGTGGATTAGAAAATTTGTATGGATTTCATTTAGAAAGAAACACTTATTATATGACTCAAGTAAATGAAATTAAAAAATGTTGCCCTTCAAAAGTTTATGTAACTGATTTCACATCTACAGATGTAATTTTCACTTGTAATGGAAAAGAATATAAGATGAAAAAGCAAGACTTTTACAAAAGTTCTTGGAGAGTGTACGATAGTTTTTAAAGGAGAATAATATGCTTTTATGTGAAGCCAAACAAATTTTGAAAGAAAATGGTTATAAAGTTAAATCATTAACCAAGCTAAAAAATGAAATATATAGAGCTGTTGAACCATATACAAAAAATATGGTAAGATGGGATAACTTTAGTAAAATTATTGATATTCAAGAAGCAATTAGGGGTGTTGTTGGTCCAGATTTAATGTGTGATATTGATGGTGGTAATTCCATACGAAGAAACAAAGATGGCTTAGAATATAGAGAATTTGATATTAGCATTTATGAAAATAAAGAAAATTATAAAATGATTTTAGAAGGCAAATTAGTATGTAATTCGGCTGGAACTATGGATGAACCTTGGAAAATATATGATATAACAGTATTATTATAATGGTGGATAATATGGAATTAAAAGAAGCTAAACATATTTTAAAGTATAATGGTTTTATTTGTGAAGATTCTTTTCGCAATAATACGGATATGGATGACATTTATGCCATAATTGAAGCTCATGGTTGGAACCCAGACACTGTTGCTAAAAACATTATAGAGCATTATAAAAATTATATAAAATCTGAAAAATTTTATTTAACTAATTTCTATAAAAATCCGAAAAAAGGTGATTGGTTCAATTTTGATGCCAAAGAATGTATAGATGAAATAATTAGTAATGGTGAATACAATATAGATTTAGGGTTATATAATTTCTGTTTTTATCCAGCAATAAAAAATAATGATAAAAATAGTAAACGTAGAACAAAACTTGTAATTGATAATGATGTATATAATGAAATGTGTAATAAATTAGATGCTGCTTTAGCCAGAACCTGTAATAAAGT
>JAGCEE010000229.1 GCA_017650795.1 Clostridia bacterium
CAAGTCTAAGTTTATCTACTTTGATTTGAACTATGCAGATGATAGATTGGTTCGTAAGGCATTAAGAAACAAACATTGTAGCTGGTCCGTTGATGGTTTGGAAATGTTAAAAAATCAAGCAAATTTTTCTTTGAATTGGTGGAAAGAAAATGAAGAATACAAGTAAAGATAGATATGAACATAAGCTACAGCAATTCTTAAAGGATGTTAATGTTGGTCAAGAACACGGCATTTGGAGTTTTGATGATTGGCTAAAGCGAAAAGATGAAATGATGAAGAAATATGGATTCACCGATGAAGATTTTTACAAGGCTTGTAGATTAACTCGTTCGGGAACTGACAATCCATATAAGAAGTTTGACAACAAAGTTGCTAGACTAAAGAAAAAGAAAGAGCTTCACAACAAACTAAATAGTGGTAAGCAAGACCACTACGATGAAGTCGGTGAACAAGAAATAAAAGATGAAGATGATTTTCTTGGTGATATTACTGATGGATTTTATGTATCCGATTGGATTGATTATGACTATGAACAAGACCATAAAAAGGAGTAAACTATGGAAACACTAATTGGACTAGCTATCTTCGGCGTAATCTTTGTAATCTACAAGATTGGTCAGGCAAGAAAGAACAAGAAAACTAAAGAAAGAATGTTGAAGACAATTAGAGATATGGAAGCTAAGGGTTTCAAGGATGAAGCTGGAATCCTTCGCAAAGCCTTCCATTGGGAAAATGATTAATGAATCAAGAACAAATTACAGACGGTATAACAATAACATTTGATGGTAGGGATTCTGTCCACATTGATATGTGGGCTATACAAATGCTTAACTTTGATGTTATTGGCGAAAGCTACATATTTGATTCGCACCGTCATACTTTGTTAAAGAAAAAGAAGTTATCATACATTTGTATGAAGTTTGACTTGTCAAAGCCATTAAACTTTAGCCACAAGCCTAGATTTGTTGCAGATGATAAAACTATTGCACAAGATGGTTTAGATTGTATTGAATCTTTGATTGGGTCAGACGATATAGTAGATGTTTGTATAAATGGTGTTTACTATCTTGTTCCGCAAGATTTGGATGAACATAAAGATGCTTTAGGAATACCATTCTATACAAACAAAGCACAAACGAATAAACTTAATGAAGAAAGACATACTTTAACAATTAATATTGGAAAAGAAAATGAGTAAGAATACATTGTTAGTTAATTTGTATGCAGGTCCAGGTGCCGGTAAATCAACCGGTGCAGCTTATATTTTCGCTAAATTAAAAATGGCTGGCATTGATTGTGAATATGTTTCTGAGTATGCTAAAGATAGGGTTTGGCAGGAAGACCAATTCCCACTACAACATTGTCAATTATATGTAACAGGAAAGCAAGCATTGAAGATACAAAGGGTATTGGGTAAGGTAGATGTAGCCATTACCGATAGCCCTATTATGATGGGTTCAATGTACACCGACGAAAAACCTTTCAAAGATGTTTGTATCTATGAAGGTAATAAGTACAAGAATACATACAACATTTTCGTAAAAAGAAAAAAGAAGTATAACGAAAATGGTAGAAACCAGACTGAAGAAGAAGCCAAAGAAATTGACAAAAAAATCATTCAAATGTTGAATGACAACAATGTTGAGTTCACTTATGCAGATGGTTCCGAAGAAGGTTACAATGCCATTGTAAATGAAATTCTTACAAAGCTACACAAGCCAAAAGAATATATTTACTTGGTAATGGAATATGGTGTAACCAAAGGTGATTTCATTGGTGCTAAAGTTTGTTATGATGAAAAAGAAGCTAATATTTTAGCTGATAACTTGATGAGAGAATCACCGGGTAACCGTGCCTATATTGTTCCAGTTGATAAGAAAACACAAGTATGAAGTATAACAAGAAACTTATAGATGATTACCAAGCACTTTGTAAAGCAAAGTTCCCTGATTGTAAGTTTAGTATAGATAGCTACAATGATTATGATGCTATGATTTATTCTTACATTGTTAGGCTTGGTAAACATATTAACATTTATTTACACACTGATGATGTTGGTGGTGAACGGACAAATGAATACATTGTAACTATAAATGATTTTTGCGGTGTTGCCGTTCACTTTGCTAACTTGAATGAATTGGATAAGGGCTTGGATTTAATGAAAATTTCACTCAACAACACAAAGGAATAATTATGAATGATGATTTAAAAGAAATAGAAGATAAGATTGACAAGATGCTTGATGAAGATACTCTTCGCAGTATTCGTAACTATTCTGACAATAGATTACAAGCCGTCAAGAATCAAAAAGAAATGGCTCAAAAGGCTAACTTGGAAAGCAAGTATCTTGACAAATATATACTTATTATGGGTAGTAAGAACATCACTATGATTGGTCATAGTGACCCTGACCCAAATGACCTTACGATTGCTCACATTCTAAGTATAAAGTTTCAAGGTAGGGGTTTCTTCCGCGGTCATGCAAAAGTTTGTAAGATTCATTTCAATAATGAATTTAAATCTATTGCCCACTTGACTGCCAATGCTAGTGCTTCTTGTGAATTGGAAATGTTTGATGATGAACAATTTGACTTTCACGAATCTGACAGACTTGAAATTATTTCCAAAGAAAAGGCATTGGCACTAATCAAGGAATCCAAAGAAAGTATAGTTAGATTAATGGAGAATGTAGATTTATGACAGTAATTATTGGAAATGCTACCATAGAATGTACACCCGAAGAATTTAAACGATTGGTAGAACTTGGTGTAATTAAGAACAATGAAAACGAATACAAGGATTGGATAAATAACTTTGGTGTGGTTACAGCCTATGGTGTTCAAACACCAGACAATAAAGATTTTCCACCTTATCTTGATTTACCAAAGAAATGATTATTACATTAAATAGCTTTAACGATTTAGGAAATTATTCTTTTGGTACAAACTTGAAAAAGTTTGATACTGAAAAGGATTGTATCAAAGTACGGATTAGAATGGATTAAAGTTAATTCAGTTGAAGATTTGTTCCCTCTACTTTGGGCATTACCTAATGCTTTTTCAAAATCACCAGATGGTTGTATAATTGCTTTCTTTCGTAAACCAAAGAATCACTGGCATACAGGTTTTGATGATTGTGTAAAGTCAAGTCAGAAAGCTGTTGAATACTTAAAGAAAAGAATTGATAAAGAATGGGACTCCAAAGTTAAGGCTAAATATCTAAAAAACTTGAAATGTGAAGAAGATTATCTTAACAACATAACAGAAATGCTTGCTAAGAATGACCATTTGTGTGAAGAAATTAAAGAAAAATTAATACAAGAAAATGCGAAGAATAATTATACCAGCGAACACTGAAGACCTTAAAGGTGTAGATGGTTTAGCCAAAATGGTTAAACTTAAAGTAGAACGTGATAAGATGTTTTGTAAACTTAGGGAACTTGTAAAGGAACAAAAATCTTTTGAAGAAGAATCCTTACAATATACTTACAAGGGTGAAGATAAAGAAGATATTTGGGCTTGTATGGAGTTTTTCTATGCTAACCTTTGGACTAAGGAATTTCGTGAATTTATCTGGTCAGACAATAAAGATGATTGGGAAAATTATAATATTCAACTTAAACTTAAAGACAATTATTCCCTAGTTACGATTGTTTACGGTATTGGTGCTTTTTGTGTAATAGCACCTACAACTTATGATTCAACAAAACCCGTACTTGATTTGGAAAAGATTGTAGTAAAAACCACAAGTGAAATAATCTATAACGATTAAGTAAACAAAAATTTACATTTATTCCTAAACATAGACCATTGACAAAGTCAGTGGTTTTTTGTATTTTTAGGAAAAAGCGAGGTAAAACTATGGGAATTATTAAAGAAGCCGCAAAGGATGCTTTCAAGAAAACTTTTGGTACAATTCATATTTCTTCCAAATTGGTTAAAAATGGGATTGCTCGTCTAGCCTATGTAGCAGCTTGGTTGCTTACTTTTGCTGTAGTAATGGTTACATTTGTAGTTCCTTGTATTATCATTGGAAAGTATAACTGTTCTATTACATCAATTTGTGTTTCTTTAATTATTGGTTTAGTAGGGGTCATTATTTCCTTTTACTTATTCTCGTTTAGTGATAACTTTGAAATGAACATAACCAAGAGATTGAAATGAAAAGTCAGTATCAAATTTGGGATGAAAGAACAAACAAGTTTTGGATAGCTAACATTATCTTAGCTGTCATTATGTTGATTGCTTTTATATTTGATATGTACCTTTGGATTAAGTTAGTAACTTTCTTCATCTATGCTATTTGTTCTGCTGGGGCTTTGTATTGCGATTCCCAAAGAATTGAAGCTAAGATTAAAGAAAAGTATAAGGGTGATGATGATGCTTAATAGTGATATTGAACTTTGGTCTAAGAAACAACGAGATTTGCTTAAAGAGGCTCGTTGCTGTGGTGGCACTAGCTATTTTGTTCGTGTCAATGGAATGAAGTATTACTTTATGTGGAAGAATGACAAGGGAGAGTTTCAGCTTGAATTTTATTTAAAGCCTTATGTATGGGGTGATACGGTAAGTGTTAGTCTCGGTATGCCAAATTCATATCGTGGTAGATACGATGATGTGTTTAGGTATGAAAGACTACTTTCTGATTGTTATAAAAAGTTTTTGAACGAAATTAAAAAGTGTTTTGAAAGAGTATGAAAAGTTTTCTTAGAATTTTCAAAGAAGAATTTTGGTGTGGTAAGGGTTGCGGATTATCCATTAGGGTAATCTTTTATATAGCCTATATGGGTATTGTAGTCGCATACAAAACTGCAAAACCATTACCATTAATGTCAAAGTTGCTTTCTGCTTATGTTAATATTATTTGTGGTACTATAAGTAAAGCCCACGAAAACCCGAAAAAGTTTAAGAACAGGTTATTCTTTGCATTAAGAAATGCTTGTTTTGAACTAAACTACAAATGGGTAGATTACGATTTGTATTCTTATGGTGAATGGAATAAACTTTTAAGACAACATCCAGAATTAGAAGATTTTTATTCAAAAAGAGAAAAACTTTGTGAAAAGTTAGGTCAAATAGCTTGTGATGATTTACGATGGAACTATGATACCATTGAAAAGTTTTGGGATTGGTGCGAAAGAGATGCAAAAGAAAAGAAAAGGAAAAGAAAAAATGGCAAAAAATAAGAAAACATTTGATGATATGAATGAAGACCCAAGATTCTTGGCTATTCAAAAGAAATGTTTAGAAACCCAAATCCAGAAAGTTATGGAATGGGATTTAGACGAACTCTTCAAGAATTATTGGAAGGGCTGTCCAAAGAAGTTGAAGGAATACATTTATTCCTATGATTCTTCCGATGGCTACTATTGTTGTGCTACAGACTATGTAAATGAATTTTTACTTTCTGAATGTAGTGTTACAGAAAAAATGTACGAATCTATTATAACTTGGTTGGAAGGATTGAAGATTCTCGTCTTTTGGCCGCAACGATAACTTTATAAGGAAAAACAATGAACATCATTAAAGTAAATCCAGATATGACTTTTAAGGAACAGTTTGCTAAAAATATGAACAATAGCATTTTTCTTGCTGGTCCTTGCCCAAGGGTAGATTATTCCCAAGATTGGAGATTTGAAGCCTTTGATATACTTAAAGAACTTGGATTCAATGGAAATGTAATCACACCCACGAATACTAATTTCCATTTTCAAGCCGTAAGATTTAAAGACAATGATGCTACATTGTTTAATCAGACCCAATGGGAATATGAAGC
>JAGCEE010000230.1 GCA_017650795.1 Clostridia bacterium
CAAAATCTTTAAATCTTTCTTTTGCTGTTTTATAGTGTTGTTCGGATAGAATGGTGGTTGGACACAAAAAAGCAACTTGTTTTTCGCTTAATATTGCCTTATATATTGCCCTTAATGCAACTTCGGTTTTGCCATAGCCAACATCGCCACAAATTAGCCTATCCATTATTTTTTGACTTTCCATATCTTTTTTTATGTCGGCTATTGCAGTTAATTGGTCTTCGGTTTCTTCATAAGGAAAAGCATTTTCAAATTCTAAATACGAGCTATCATCTGGTAGATATACAAAGCCCTTTGATTTTTCTCTTTTTGAATATATTTCTAATAAGTTTATTGCTAGTTTACTTACACTTTCTTTTACTTTTTGCTTTATTCTTGCAAACTGTTCCCCACCAATCTTGTTTAGTTTTGGATTTGTGTCTCCTGCCATGTATGCCGAGATTAAATCAGTTTGTTCTGTTGGAAGGTAAAGCTTATCGCCACCCAGGTATTCTATTACAAAATAATCTTTTTCGTTTCCATTAAAGTTTTGTTTTTGCAAGGCAATGCATTTTCCTATGCCATGAATTTCGTGAACTACATAATCGCCAACCTTAGGAAGAAAGAACACTTTTCTTTTTTTGTTTTTGCTAGAAATATTCTTTATTTCTTGTTTGGATTTTTTTACTAAATCGTCCGTGCCAATACAAACAATTCCACCATCTAAAAAGCTCCAAGACAAACTTAATTTTTGATGAATAACGCAAACTTGTGGTTTGTTTGTAAATGCTTTAAAATCACTAATACTAAAGCCATGTGCTTGCAAATATTCGCTTATATAACTTTTTGAATTTTCGCTCCCTGCGCAAAGAATAACTTTGTAATTGCTCTTTTGATATATTCTTAAATCTTTTTCTAGCGACTTAAAGTCAAACAGGTATTTTTTTGAACCAATCATTCTAATATTATATGATTTATCAAATTCACTTTCGGACACATCAAAAGAAGATAGCGTTATATTTGGTTTAAAACATAAAGCCTTATTCTCATCAAAAATATAGTCTTTATGACATTCGAGCAAATCCCCTGTTTCTATAAAGTCATATATATCAGACATGGCGCTTTTGCTTATGTTTGTTATTTCGGCCTTTAATCTTTTTGGCTCATCTATGCAAACTACACAAGTGTCATTTAAAATATCAACCACCGAATAATCATTGCTTAAAAATGGTGCAATAAACTCCTCGTCGCCACTAAGGGAGTTTGAAATAATTGCCTCTATAACCTCATTTACTGTTAGTGTGCTTTTTAATAAACTATTGCCTTGCATTTTTGAATTGTCTAAGTTTATTTTAATTTTTGAAATTATTTCGTCTTTATTATAAACATCAAATATGTTTAATTTATTTGGAATAATAAAAATATTTTCTAATTCTTCGGCCTTTTCCATTGAATTAAAATCAAAATAATATATTTTTTCTAAACAATCCCCGAAAAAATCTAGTCTTATTGGATTTTCTTGATTATATAAAAATATATCAATTATATCGCCTTTAACCGAAAAATCACCATATCCGCCTATTTTTTCACATTTTTTATAGCCCAAATTAACTAATTTTTTAATAATTTCACTAAAATTATATTCTTGGTTTTTATTTAAAATTAAAATATCATTTATGCTTATTTTTTTATGGAATTTATATAACAAAACCTCAGGTGTAATTAGTAATATTTGTATTTTTCCCAAAATAAAATCATAAATATTTGATATTAAATCTTGTGTGGTAGTTCTATCTTTTAATAATGTAAAAATTGGTGGAGTTATATCGGCATTTAACACTCCCACTTTTAAACCCAAATCTTCAAATATATTTTTGTATGCAATTATGTTGTCGTTTGAAGTTATTATTGCAACCTGCCTATTAAGTGAAGAAAGCAAGATTGATTTTTCACCAACCCCACCTCCGTTTACAACACAAAAACGGCGGTCATTTAGGTCCGCCTTAATTTTATCTACTAGTTTAATGCTTTTTATTATTTCACTAACTTGTGTCATACTTTTAATATCTGTTTTAATGCCAAATCTATCGCTTCATCGATTTCGCCGTCTATAATTTTCATTCTGTCATCTGGTATTTGACTTAAAACATAATCTGCAAGGTCTGCAAATGATTCATCCCTACCAATGCCAATTTTAATTCTTTTAAAGTTTTGGCTAGCTAGTTCGTTTACAATACTTTTTAAACCATTATGTGTTCCTGCGCTTCCGTTTTCACGATATCTAATTTTACCAAGCGGAAGGTCTATATCATCAACAAAAACAAATATGTCCTCATCGGCAATTTTAAACTTATTTTTTACTTGTCTAACAGATATTCCACTTAAATTCATGTAGGTTAATGGTTTTAAAAGTATTATTTTTTCGCCATTAAATCTTGCCTCGCCAACCATTCCGTCACACATTCTTTTATTTATATGCCCATCTATTTTATTTGCAAACCTATCAAGAGCCCTAAAACCAACATTATGATAAGTTCTTTCATATTTTCTATCGGGATTTCCAAGCCCCACAAAAAGTTTCATACTTGCCTCTTATATGTTTTTATCTATTATTTTTTCAAAAGGAGATATTATTGTGTTTTCCGACACTCTGCTATTTTGCACATATGCACCTTTTAATACTGCGCCCGAAGAAATAATACTATCTTTTACAACATTATTTGGTTCTAATACGGCATTTTCGCCAATATAACTTTGTCCGTAAATACAATTATTTGGATAAATTGTTGCACCTTTTTCTATTATTACATCGGCATCAATATTTGTTGAATTAAAGTCAATTATATTAACTGCATTTTTCATGTGATATCTATTGATTCTTCGTTTAATAATTTCTCTTACCCTTGCTAATTTTATAAACGAATCCACCGCAAAAAACTCATTTCCATCAAATATCTTATTATAATCACATAAAACACTTTCGCAATTTAATAAATAAGCGTTTTCAAACACGTATCCCCGTTTTAGTTTTAAAACACTCAAATTATTTTGCTTAAAATACTCAAAAATTTCTAGCACATTTGCCCTTGTTATTAGTGGTGTGTCCGAATAAAAAACAAATGTATATTTTTCATTTTCTACAAAAGGTTTAATTAAACTAATAATATCGGTTTCTTCCGTGCAAGGAATCGTTTTTGTTTTTGCCCCGCTGCCACAGATTGACACCCATTCCCACATTTTTTTGCCAGCTATTTCTATATCATATGCTGCCCTTGTAAAACTATCGTTTTTAAATAGCAGCACTATAAATAGTGCATCTTGCATTGGATTTATTTCTTCATTAACATTTTCCATACAAATATATTAAGATTTAATGCCTAAAATGTCAAGAAAAAAGGAGTGCCCTAAAAAAGTGTTTTACTTTTATTGACGCTCCCAATCGTTGATATTTATTTTTTTTAAAAATCTCTTGAATTCTTATCTGCGGCATCTACTGAATCGTTTAAAACATTTAATTTAATGTTTCTTTTTAAAACCACCTCATATGCTTTTGCTATGTCCAAAATTTCTTCTTTTGTTGCAAGACTGTTTGCAGACAAATTTGATTTGTCAAATTTTCTTAAACAAGCGCATCTTCTAAGTGATTCAAGTTTTCTGTATGCGCACTCTAATTCACTTGTCTTCTCAATATTATCTATGGTGTATTCCACATCAATCTTTTTGCCAAAAACTCTTATTCTTGATTTGTCGTCATTAAAAACAAAAGGAATTACCTTTCCATCTCTAAACACTGCCCAATTAACCGAACTTAATTTATATTGATTTTCCATTTTTACCTCTCCCACCATGTTTAACTCATGGTTAAATTATATAATAATTATATAATTTGTCAATACGAATTTTAACTTTTAGTTGTGTTTTTTTATATATTTTGA
>JAGCEE010000231.1 GCA_017650795.1 Clostridia bacterium
AATCCAATTTTTTCTGCTCATCACAAAGAGTGTTATATGCCTCGTTGATTTCAACCGTTTTTTGCTGTGCAAACTCTTTATCACCCTCGTATATATCTGGGTGGTATTTTTTTAGCAAAGATAAATATGCCGATTTAATTTGTTTTAAATCTGCATTAACCCCAACTCCCAAAACTTCATAATAATTTTTCATTTGTTATATTATAACACTAACATTTAATTTTGTCAAAAAAAGACAAAATGAAAAGACATTGTGCTAAAATTAAAAAAAGTATTATTAAAAATATTACATTTATGTATTAAACTAAAATAATGCCATTGCAAAACAATCTTGCTTTATAAAATAAAAAAAATGATTATTTTGTTAAAATATAAATATTTTTTTTGGTAATTTTAAAAAAATACGGCAAAATATCCGTATTTTTTGTTTTTTTTAATTATTCATTTACAACTGCATCTAATTTCTCTTCGGATTTTTCTCGTATTATTATTGGCTGTTCGTTGTTTGTTATTACCTTTGGAGTTATTACAATTTTTCTTATTGTTTTGTCTTCTGGTGCAGAATACATAACATTAAGCATATGGTCTTCTAGGATTGTTCTTAGTCCTCTTGCCCCTGTTTTTAACTCTATTGCTTTTTGTGCCACAGTTTTTATTGCTTCATCTTCAAACGATAGTTCTATATTATCCATTTCCATCAATTTTTTATATTGCTTTACAATGGCATTTTGAGGCTGGGTTAAGATTTTTATAAGTGCTTCTTCGTCCAAATCTTTTAATCCGACAACAACCGGAAGTCTGCCAACAAATTCTGGAATTAAACCATATTTTATAAAATCTTGTGGTTGAATTTGTTTAAAGTAGTCTTCTAATTTTTCTTCTTTAACTTTTTTAACACTAGCATTAAAACCAAGCGTGGTTGCCGAAAGTCTATTTTTTATAACCTTATCAAGCCCAACAAATGCACCACCACAAATAAATAATATGTTGGTTGTGTCTATTTGAATGTTTTCTTGTTGTGGATGCTTTCTTCCACCCTGTGGTGGAACGGTTGCAACCGTGCTTTCTATTATTTTAAGTAGTGCCTGTTGAACCCCCTCGCCAGAAACATCACGAGTTATTGAGGTGTTTTCGGTCTTCTTTGTTATTTTATCTATTTCGTCTATATAAATTATTCCACGCTCTGCTTTTTTTATATCGTAGTCGGCATTTTGAATTAGTTTTAAAAGCACATTTTCTACATCATCTCCAACATAGCCTGCCTGCGTGAGTGTTGTTGCATCTGCTGTTGCAAATGGCACTTTTAAAATTCTTGCAAGCGTTTTTGCAAGTAGAGTTTTTCCACATCCGGTTGGACCAACCATTAAAATGTTGCTTTTGTCTATTTCTACAAAATTTTCTTTGTTTGCCGAATTATCTGCACAATCAGTATTGTAGTTTATTCTTTTATAATGATTATAAACAGCAACGGACAGGACTTTTTTTGCATCGTCTTGACCAACAATATATTTATCTAACTCTTTTTTTATTTCGTCTGGTGATGGTAATTCTATTTTTCCAAGTTGTTTGCTCTCACCCGTTTGCCTCATTATGTCACGGCATATTTCTACACAATCGTCACAAATAAAAGCCTCGGAATTGGGACTAGAAATCAATTTTTTTGCAAGTCTTTGTGGTTTTCCACAAAAAGAACATCTCATATCTTTGTTTTCCATAAATATCCTTTTTTTATGCTCTTTTAACAAATACCTTATCTATTAAGCCATACTCGGCAGCCTCGCTTGCCGTCATGTAGTAGTCTCTATCGGTATCTTTTTGTATTTTTTCTAGTGGTTGATTACTGTTTTCACTTAGTATTTTGTTTATTTTATCTTTTATTCTTTTTATGTGGTTTGCTTGAATTTCTATATCACTTGCCTGACCTTGTGTTCCACCAAGTGGTTGATGAATCATAACCTCGCTGTTTGGAAGTGCAAATCTTTTGCCCTTTGTTCCACTAGAGAGTAAAAATGCTCCCATAGACGCAGCAAGCCCAACACAGATTGTTGTGACATCGCACTTGATAAAATTCATTGTGTCGTAAATTGCCAGCCCTGCCGAAACACTGCCACCCGGGCTGTTGATATAAATAGAAATGTCTTTATCGGGGTCTTTGCCCTCTAAAAATATTAGTTGTGCAACCACACTGTTTGCAACCTCGTCGGTTATTTCGCCAGACAAAAAGATTATTCTGTCCTCTAAAAGTCTGGAATAAATATCATACGACCTCTCACCATTTGTTGTTTGGTCTACCACCATTGGAATTAACATATTTTTCTCCTATAATTTAAATGGCAAAAAGCTTTTAGATTTGCTCTTTGCCAAAATGCTTTTATTTTATTATACACTTTTTTTTGAAATTTAATTTAGGCTAATTGGTTGTTTTTTGTAAGAAAATCTACAACTTTATCCATTAAAATGTCGTTTTTAATGTATGCCAAGTTGTCTTCTGTTATTGTCTTTTTGTAATCTTCAAGGGTTTTGCCATATTTTTTTGCAGTTTCTTCTAGTTTTGCATCAAGTTCTTCATTTGATACATCTAAACCCTCGGCCTTTATGATTGCCTCTAAAACAAGCCTTGTTTTAACTGCTTTTTTTGCCTGTTCATTGTAGCCTTCTCTAAAGGTTTTTAAATCGGTATTTGTAAACTTTAAGTAATCGTCCATTTTTAAACCTTGGTAGCTAAGTCTTGTTTCAAAATCTCTCATAAACAAATCTAGTTGTCTTTCTACAAGTGCTTTTGGAACTTCAAGCGAAGTGCCCTCTACACACTTATCTAAAAGTCTGTTTTCGTTTTCTCTTTTGATTTTTTGGTCAAGTGATTCTTGAAGGTGTTTTCTAATGTCGGCCTTATACTCTTCTAATGTTTCAAATTCAGAGGCATTAGATGCAAACTCGTCATTTAATTCTGGAAGTTCTTTGTTTTCAAGTTTGTTAAGTTTAACCTTAAACACAACCGGCTTACCTTTTAGTTCCTCTGATGGATAGTCGTCTGGGAATTTAACATTTATGTCTTTTTCTTCGCCAATGCCCATGCCAACTATTTGCTCTTCAAAATTATCTATAAATGTTTTTGAGCCAAGTTCTAGTCTATAATTTTCTGCCGTTCCGCCGTCAAATTGTTTTTCGCCCAAAAATCCTTTAAAGTCTATTGTTGCAAAGTCGCCAAGTTTTGCCTTATCGGTCTCTTTGGCCTCAACAAATCTTGCAGACCTTTCTCTTTCTTGATTTAATTGCTTGTCTACTTTTGCTTCGTCTAATGTTTCCTTGTATGCTTCTATTGTTAAACCCTTATACTGTCCAAGTTTTACCTCTGGCAAAAGTGGTGCAGTTGCTGTCATAACAACGCCGTTTTCATCAAACTTTTCGAATGTTAAACTTGGTTGGTCTATAACTTCCAAATCTTTATTTGCAATTAGAAATGCGCCGTATTCATCATAAAATGCAATATCTAATGCATCATCATAAAAAACTCTTTCGCCATAATTTTTTTCTATGATTTTTCTTGGGGCTGCACCTTTTCTAAAACCTTGAATATTAAATTTGGCTTTGTTTTGATTATATGCCTTTTCTAAATATTCACTCCATTTTTCTTTTTCGATTGTGATTTTTACTTTTACTTCATTATTTTCTTTGCCTAATAATTCGTACATTTGTATTTGTCTCCTTTAAATTTCGTACAGAGAGTAATATAGCATACACGACAAAAATATTCAAGAAAAAAAGGCATATTTTTATGCCCCTTTTTCATGTTCTTTGAATGTTAATGTAGACACTTTATCAAATGTTGTTTCTCGCTTTCCAATATTTTTGAAATTTATATCTGCAATAAAATTTAAAACTTCCGGATACTTTTCTATTATGACTTTATAATTTTCGTGCACGTTTTTTAATTCATTTTTTAATTGTTTAAGATGCAAATATTTAATGTTATCATCAGAATTTCTATATTTATTGGTTATTTTTTTTACATCTGGGTATATGCACCTACAATAATCATCTACTTTTATTAGTCGTGTCACCACCGCGAAGCCATCATCAAGTTTGCTTTCAATATACCCAAACATTGTGTTTAGTTTTTTTAATTGTCCTAAAACCTTTTCTATATCATCACAAAGCTCTTGGTTCTCTTTCATTAATCCTTTTAATATGAGTGATGTTCTTTTTCTTATTGTATCGATGTTATTAAATAATTGACTCATGGTACTATTTGGAACAATTGCATTTTTATCGTCCACAAATACTGTTTCTCCAAAATCTTTAACACCATCTTTAAAATGTCTTGCCCCCGAAATTGACGCAATTCTTACATAAAGTTGTTTGGCTTCCAAATTGTCATATAATCTTTTATATTCGTTTTGAATAGCTACTGAAAGACCATTTCCTATGATTGTATAGGTTGCAAAGTTTTCGCCATGATAATCGCTACCACAGGTTAAAAACATCTTGTGCTTTTTGCAGGTTTTTATTAATGTGTCATAAAATTTATGTTTAAAATTTGCTTGATGGTACAACTCTATGCCGTCTAATTTTTTGCCTGTTAATTTTTTATAAATACTCAAAAATTCTTCAAGTATTTGCTCATTTTCACGAACATTGCCTAGAACGCAAGCATCTGTTCCTGGTGTTTTTGTACCACTACCATTTATTACATAATCTACTGCATTTCTGTTCATTTTTACTATGCCTGGATGAGCAAGAACGACATCGCCACCCGCATCTTTAACAAGTTTTACAACCTCGGTAAGTTTAAGTCTGCCATTTGATGTTGCTTCCTCTATGTATGTTGGAGTGCAATTAAAAAGATATCTAATATTTTTGTTAATTATATCTTTTAGGTCTTGCTCAATGTGTGGAACTTTGTTTAAATTAAAATAATTTGAGACAATTTTAAACATCTCGTTTTGAAAATCAGCGCCTAGTGGTAATTTTGTTAGTTTTAATAATGTAGAAAATGGAATGTATGTGTCATATTTTTCACATATTTCTTTTCTTGCAGCACAAATTTGCAAACCAATGTTATCCTGGCTTGAATGATGCAAGTGAGTCAATAAGCTATAAGACAAAATTTCGGGATTGGTTGGGTCAAAGTTGTAGCCTAAAAGATGACAACTTATAAATAGTTTTTCGTTTTTGGTGTATGGTCTTGTTTCGTAAAGGGCGGTGGTAAACTCACACCCAGTTATAAAATCCACATTTGGATATTTGCCAGACTTTAAAAGCTCTTTGGCTTTTATACAGGCAACAACCGAATTATGGTCAGTAAAACTAATTAGGCACTTTTTGTTTGTGCCACTTTTTTTGTTATACTTTTCTGCATATTTTTGTACTTTTTCTAAAATATGCTCTGGGCTTTCGTCACAAAGTTCTTCGTCAGAATACTCAGTATGAATATGCATGTCTATAAAAGAATAATCTTCCATGTACTCTCCTAATTCAATTTTTGTTGAATATAAGTTTTTAAATCATCAGACAATTTATATTTTTTGTTTATTTTTTCAAAAAGACTTTTTGCCTGTTGTTGCTTGTTTTGAGCAATTAAGTTTTCTATATAAACAAGATTTAAAAATACATTTTTGCTTTCTACAAAATCGTAATAATAATCTATTTGTTTTCTGTTTGTGCTTATACTTTCTTTAATTAGTTCGTACAGTTTTTCGTATTTATCGTCATTTTCTTCTTCGCCACCAAGTTCGTCTTGCGATTTTTTGTATTTGCGTATCATTACCTCTTTTAGTTCTATGGCTTTGTTTATTGCTCTAATGTACTTTTCAAAATCTTTCATTTTTAATAGTACAAGTGAGTATGCCTCTAAGTAGTTTGCCATAATATCGTTTGAATGGTATTCGTAAAGTTCTTTATCTATCCCTTTTAGGTATGCATAGTCTAAAAGTTGTTTGTACTCATAACTATCCTTAACATCTGAGCACAGCACGCCCTCTTCACAAGAGATGTCGCTAGAAATAAAGCCACAATTTGGACATTTGTAAACATATACGTCTTTGTATTTTTTGTAATTATCTAAATCTTTTGAAAGTAGGCTGTAATCTTCCTCGCCTCTTCTATATTCTCCAAAAATACCACAGGAAGTGCAAAAGCCTTCATCTTCGATAATCTTCATACTTTCCCCTTTATATTTATAATAACATACTAATAATAAAATTTCAATATGAAATTTAAGACTTATTCATCTTTAATCACCTGCTCTATCTCTGCGCCACCTAAACATATACTATTGCCATCGGGCAAATCTTCATAAAGCACAACATATTGCCCTGGGGTTATTGCTCTTTGTGGCTTAAAGAATTTTAATTCCACATAGTTGTCCACAATTTTTACATGCACTTTTTGGTCGGGTTGTCTGTACCTAAACTTTGCATTGCAATCAAATTCGGCTTTTATTGGCTTTTGTGTAATCCAATTAAACTTACCAGAAACAAGCCCACTAGAAAACAGTTCTTTGCCCTCGCCCTGCGAAACATATAAAACATTGTTTTGCAGGTCTTTTTTTAGCACAAACCAACGCTCGCCATTGCTATCTGACCTTCCGCCAATGCCAAGACCTCTGCGCTGACCTATTGTGTAGTACATTAAACCATCGTGTTTCCCTACCACTTTGCCATCTAATGTTTTAATATCACCCGGTTTTGCTGGTAGATATTCGCTTAAAAATTTTTTAAAATTACGCTCACCAATAAAACAAATACCCGTGCTGTCTTTTTTGTTTGCATTAACAAGCCCAAGTTCGTTTGCAATTTTTCGCACCTCAGGTTTTTCCAAATCTTGAAGTGGAAATATTACACTTTTTAACTGCTCATTTGAAAGTTGATTTAAAAAATATGATTGGTCTTTGTTTAAATCTTTTGCTTTTGCCAAATAGCAGTTGCCATCTTTTTCTATCTTTTTGCAGTAATGACCTGTTGCGATATAATCGGCACCAATCTTTTTTGCAAATTCCAAAAATGGACCAAATTTTATTTCTCTATTACAAAGAACATCCGGATTTGGCGTTCTTCCTTTTTTATACTGCTCTAAAAAGTACTTAAAAACTCTATCGTAATACTCTTTTGCATAGTTTACACTAAAATATGGTATTCCAATAGCATTGCAAACTCTTTTTACATCTTCGTAATCTGCTTCGGCAGTGCATGCCTCACTATCATCTTCCCAATTTACCATAAAAAGACCAATAACTTCATGCCCTTGCTCTTTTAAAAGATATGCAGCAACAGAAGAATCCACTCCGCCACTTATTCCAACAACAATCTTTGCCATTTATTTAAGTGCCTCCTTAAAATCCACTGCCACAGGTATTTTATAAATATTAAAGCACCCCTCAGTAAAATCAAAAATCCAAAAGATTGCATCAAAGCCAATTGGTATGCTAATAAAAGACATTATTGTATCTAAATTTGGAATTACAGAGCCAATTACGGTTAGCACAAATGCAACAAGCCCGCATATAAGCATATAGACTGCCTTTTTGTATCTTCCAACATAAAAATTATGTGCACCAAAAAGCCCTAAAAATCCACAATATAATAAAAATGTTCTTTTGCTTACATCTTTTGGAAATTGCTTTGCCTTAACAACATATTCTTTTTCTCCTGCAAGAATATACTCCTTTGCAAGTTTGTTGCTACCATTTTCTACCCTAGAAAAAATAAGCCCACATTCCGAGCAACTATAAGCGCTGTAATCATTTTTTGTTTCGCATCTAGGACAACGTTTTGCCCTATATTTTACTTTTCTCATGTGGATATATTAACACAAAGCCATTTTTGTGTCAATTTTAGAAGTATGTTTAAAGCATTAACAAACCAAAAATCTTATACGTCTTAAAAAATGTATTTTTGTTAAATTATGTTTGTTTAAAGCAGTTTGTTGTGTTTACAAAAAAATTAAAAAAATAATCAAATAATCGTTGACAGATGCTTTTTATTATGCTAATATACCAAAGTCTTAATTTTAGGGAGTTTAGCTCAGTTGGCTAGAGCATCTGCCTTACAAGCAGAGGGTCATAGGTTCGAGTCCTTTAACTCCCACCAGAAAAAATTGTTGTCCTTTTGGGCAACTTTTTTTTAAAAAGTTTGCCTTTATCGGACACAATTTTTTCTTACCGACCATACGCGAAAGTCGCTTCGCTTTATTTCGGTCGGTACTATCGTGCGAAGTAAAAACTACGAAGAATAATTGGGTAAAAAATATTATGTTGTTGTCCTTTTGGGCAACTTTTTTTTTAAAAAGTTTGCCGTTTACGGACACAATTTTTTCTTACCGACCATACGCGAAAGTCGCTTCGCTTTGTTTCGGT
>JAGCEE010000232.1 GCA_017650795.1 Clostridia bacterium
ATTAGAAATTATTTGAGCATAATCTGTTTTACATGACTTAGTTTTTACTTCTTTTAAAACATCATTAGATTTAACTAATTGCTTATTTTCAAAGTTTGCAAAGCCATAATTAAATAAATCAGTTGTTTCTTTAAACCTATCCTTGCCTGTTTGCGCACCAATAATTACAGAAATCAATCTAAGATTTCCTCTTTTTGCAGAAGCCGTTAAACAGTACCCAGCCTCAGATGTAGAACCTGTTTTTCCACAATCACAACCATCATAATATTTAACAAGTTTGTTTGTATTAACTAATTCGGTTTTTCTACCTGATGGATGCACGAGTTCATCCATCCAAATATTACTAAATTTATGATAGTACTCATACTTTAAAATATTTTTTAAAATTACGGCACAATCTCTTGCACACGAATATTGTTCTGGTGCAGGTAGTCCAGTACAATTTGCATAAACAGTGTTATTCATGCCAAGATTTTTTGCTGTGTCATTCATCAAAACAACAAATTGGTCCTCACTACCAGATATTGCCTCAGCCAAAGCAACAGATGCATCATTAGCAGAGGACATAATTACACTTTTTAATAAGTCTTCTACGGTATATTCTACATAAGGGTCTATAAACACCTGTGAACCACCCATGCCTGACGCATTTTCTGTTGTTGTTATTTTTTGATTTGTTCCAAGGCTACCTTCATCTATACTTTTTAATGTCAAAAAAATTGTCATCATTTTAACCATGCTTGCAATAGGAAGTTTTTTGTCTATTTGATTTTCATGTACGATAGTACCCGTATCGAAATCTATAAGCATAGATGATTTTGCGGTTTGAGCAAATGTGACTTCTGCAAAAACAAAATTTGATTTTTGCATAGTAGCACAATATGTTGATATTATAAATAGTAGCATAATACTAAATAGTGTTAACAATAACTTTTTCATATTTCTTCTCCTATTGGTGTTATTTTTTGCTATTAAGGCATTTTTATACATATATCTACAAATAATTTATTGCCACCAAACAAACGCATGGTTCCTTTTTTTATTATCTATAATACCAATTTTATCACATTGTATTTAATACAATTATATTTTAATGAATAAAAAAAAGGAAGATATATCCTTCCCATTTTTATTGCTTTATTTTTAATGTATTATTTTATAAATCTTGCGACAAGAAACCCTCTAATAATTTTTTTAGTTTTATACTAATCTTTGAAGCATTTTCTAGCACTTCGGCATGAGTGACTTTATTATGTCCATCTCCTGGTATATTTACTATTATTGATATTCCAAGCACTTTCATGTCTAAATATCTAGCTATAATACAGTCATGTGCGGTACTCATACTAACAGAATCACCGCCCATTCTACTTAACATTTCAATCTCTGCCACAGTTTCATAACTAGGACCACTCATCTGGCAGAATACTCCTTCTTTTATATCAATTTTATATAATTTTGCAACCTCTTTTAGTTTTGCCCTATATTCTTCGTCATAGCAATTTACCATGTTTGTGAAAGACAAATTGTCTATTGCAACAAGAGGATTTACACCACTCATATTTATATGGTCTTTAATCAACATAATATCACAAACATTAAATGATTTATTTAAGGCACCAGAAGATGTTAATAGAATTACAGTTTTTGTGCCCAACCGACTTACAACTCGAAGTGGTAGTTTTACTTTATCTATATCACCACGTTCATAGTAATGCAATCTAGACACAAGCACAATATTTTTACCTGCATATTCTCCAAATACAAATGAAGCATTGTGCCCTTTTACCCTTGACTTTGCCATACCCAATTCTTCATAATCTACAACTTTTTTGTTTTTTAATTCAGGCAAACCATCGTATAAGCCAGAGCCAACAACTATCGCCACATCAACCTTACCAATACCATATTTTTTTTGTAAGATTCTTGCAATTTTTTCACTCTTTTCCATATTCCCCATCCTATTGTTTA
>JAGCEE010000233.1 GCA_017650795.1 Clostridia bacterium
ATGGAGAATTAGATAAACCAGTACCACTTAAACCTACACCAGTTGATACACCGGTGAATGAAGTACCAGCTTGAACTTCTGCCCAACCTGTAGTAGTGAAAGCATACTGCTTATTAGCAGCCATGTTGGTGGTGTCAATGCCTACTTCATAGACGTCATTATATTCTCCAGGAACTAGACCAGCAGACAATCCATTGTTTCCGTTCACAATCGGATATTCTTCATCAAATAGGAAAGTATTTGCCCAGCTATTTGCAGCTACGGCGAAATCTGTCCAGTTCTGTGCTGGTCCTTTATCCCAAACAACATACACAAGTTGTTGTTGACTTGCCGTAGGTTTACTTACTTTTCCATCAACGGCTGCTAGAGCCTGTTCAGCAGAAGTAACTAAACCAAGCGGATTTGTTAAACCATCACCACTAATTGAACCTGCAGTTGTAACACCGGTAAATGAAGTTCCGCCACCAACAGCACTATTGTTAATAGAAGTAATAGTATTGCTTTCGCCAGCAAATGTTAATTTATCTTGTTTACCTGTTAAAGCATTTTCAATTTCACTTGCACCACTGGTTTCGGATTTTGTGTAATAGTTTGTTAATGATTGGTGTGCTGTAATAATTAGTTCTTTTCCACTAATAGCAGTTACTTTATTATTAGAATCCAAACCAATATCAGTATTCTTTACATAATCACCTTTAGCCTGATACAAACTATTAGCATTAGCAGTAGCATCATTATATGCTTTAGCACTTGCTTCTTGAATTGTATTAGTCCAATCTGTTTCTTGTGTAATATATCCTTGTTCACTTACCCAAGTTTGTGTTGCCATATCATTTATATCTGATTTAGTAGCATAATCTTCAAGGCTTTGGTGAGCAGTCAAAAAACTACCACTAACAGTACTAAATGCTGTAGTGTCTAATTTAGCACTTACTTTATCCCAATTACCGCTTGAAGATTTTAATGTATTAACATCACCAGTAACACTAATTGGAGCATATAAAGTATCTGCACTCGCTTTTGTTAATTTAGAACTTACTGCTTCAATTTGAGTTTTATAGTCTGCACTCAATCCAATGTTATTACCATCTACATAAACACCATCTGTGCCTGAATATACAGTAGTTCCACCACCACCTTCACCAGCAATAGCCGAACCATTTATGTGTGTAATCGCATTACTTGTATTATATGTAAATGCTAATTCATCTTGTTTTCCACTAACACTTGTAATTGCTTGAATATAATCTGCACTAATACTGATTGTATCACTGGCTATGGAAATACCATTACCTTCTATATATGTTGTTCCAGCTAATGCAGAATCGTTTATAGAAGAAATAGCATTATTTTCGTCATAACCAAAAGTCAATGTATCTTGTTTAGTAGATAATCCATCATTTAAGTCCATCCAACCAGGACCATAATTAACCATATCTTGATGAATTAAAAATGGTTTATCATTTGATAATTGAGAAGTTTTTGTTGGAATTTTAGCAACTATATTTCCACTAACAGTTTCTACTAATGTTTTTTTAGCATAATCACTATTAGCATTAGCAGTAGTTAAATATGCAGTCATATCTTCTTTAGTTTGGTATGTACTAGAAGCATTAGCCGAAGTCAAATACGCAGACATATCATTTTTTGTCTGATACAATGTTTGTGCATTAGCAGTAGTCAAATACTCATCCATACCAGCAACAGTTTGATAATTAGCACTATCTGTTAAATCAGATACTTTAGTTGGGATATCCTGATTTAATTTTGTATTAGCTTCATTAGTTAAACCAATTTGATTAGTAGTGTTATTAACATTAACAAAACCAATACCAGTATAAATTTTACCACCGGTACCACCGCCACCGCCACCACAAGCAGCAATAACAGGTGCTAATGTACCAGATAGATTACTAATTTCTTCTTCTGTTAATTCAACAGGATAATTTGTAACTAATTTGTTTAAATTTCCCTTATTCATATCTATCTTCACCCTCTGCTAATGATTTTAGTAGCCACGATTTAATTCCTTCTAAACCAGGTATTTCTATCGTTTCAATAACTTTAATAGCTGATTGGAACATTCCATATTCAATATAAGGAAGAACACCCATATATTGAGCGAAATCAGTACCATCAAAAGAATCAAGTTGTTTAATGAAATCGTTAATTATTATTCTTCCAATGTACTGGTTCCACTCCAAACCAGATAACCTTACAGGATATGTAGCATTATAGATTATTCTATTTGCTTCTTCCGAAGTATCTTTCTGTAATTTAAATTTATTATACGATTTTACCATAATTAATTTCCTGTAATTTTAACATTTCTAAATGCGAAATATGGGCGACCAGCTGCGTGTGCTTCAACTATATCCTGTGAAGTACTTTGTGTAGAAGCATCAGGTGGGTAACTATTGTATTCCCAACTAAAGCCCATTTTATCAAAATTCATATCCTGGTCATATCCAGTCATATTTGGATATAATGCAGCTCTAATACAATTAACATTAGTAATTGTAATACCTGGTTTCAAGTTATTAACCTGTGTATTATAACCTGGAGCACCGAACAAAGTCAATCCATTTGTATCTACTGCACCATAAGACATATAAATGGCAGCATAATAGAATTTACCTGGTTTCATTTCTGGCGCAGTTTTTAATGGGAACAAGTTTTTAATGTTATATTCAGCATAACCTTCTTGTAATTCAATTATACCTGTATCGCACAATGCTTCTGTTTTACCTACTTGATGTGTGTCTGGATTTACATAGTCAGGGTCATATTCGTAAATTCCAAGAATTACCCTGTTGAATTGGAAATCATCTTGTCCGTGACCCCATTGTTTAGTGTAAATACCAATTTTAGTCTGATAATCATTATTTGAACCATTGTAAATCTTGTGTGTAATAGGACAAGTGAACAAATAACCAATTAACATACCACCATTATTAGGTGCATATTGTGTATTGCTTGCTACTTGTAAATTCGCAA
>JAGCEE010000234.1 GCA_017650795.1 Clostridia bacterium
ACATTCGTTTATAAAACACCTGGTGTTTGTACTGTTACTTATAAAAAAGGAACTAAAGGTGCAAAAGGCTTCAGTGGTACAAAAGGATTGGTTAAGGGAAGAGATTATACAGTAGATTGGAGATATAGATTATACATTGAAGATATATTTAATGGTTTGAATACTAAAGGTATCAAGCTCCGTGGTAACGGTGTTAAGGGTATCAAGTCAAGAGTATATACCATTTATCTTGTCAATGAAAACAAGAAACACACCATTACATTTAAGGGTATTCGTATGCGTAAGGTTGGTGCTAAGTATCAAACACTTATGACAACACGATATATCCACCCAGGCATGACACAACGCATTATGTTCGTTGATAATGGTGCTAATGGTCAATATGGTGTAATGAACTTTAACTACTACAATGAAAATAACGATTCATTTATGACTAGATAAATAGAATATGGCAGAAATTTATACAAAAGATAATAATGGTAATTTAAAGAGCTTAGGTGATGCTGACATTAACAAGGTTAAGACCGTTGTTAATGGTGCAGAATTGTCTAAATTCATTAAAGACTTTTGGACTGATAAGAAATCAGGTAAACACCCTGAACTTATGAACAAGCATAAGGCTATTTTGGAGGCTGACTTGCTTGTTTCACCAAAAGATTTGTTTGAACAACTTAATGCCAACAAATTTATCTTTCAAAACTTTGGTCCAGTGAACATATCAGACTTTTTAAGAAAGGCAAAATTGGATTCCTACTTAAAGCCTGAGTTCGTGAACCACGCATTGAATGTTACTACACACCAACCTGCCATTGGTAAGGGTGAATTTCTACTTGTATCTTGTTTCAAGAACATAAATTTCGCATTTGAAAGTGGTGACTTGATTGATGATGATGGAAATAGAATAGAAGTCAAGGGAAACCACGCACCAATAGGCGGACCGAAAGGTTTTAAACAAATGAATAAGTCTTTGATGTTCTCAATTTATCGTTTGTTTAATACAAATCCAGATTCTAATGATTTAACTATGGATTGTGCTAAAGATTTGGAAAAGAAATTAATTGACAATCCTAGCTTGGTAAGACAAACAATGTTGTTCTTACAAAATAATATAAAAGAAAGTAGTGTTCTAGCAAATCAAATGACAGAATTATTCAATGAAAAGCATAATTTATTGAATGTTATTGCTGCTGCCCATTTGTTCGCATATTTAAGACTACAAAAGGCTAATTTCTTGTTTGCTATCAATGACAAAGCCTTTGCTGGATTCAAGGCACCAGACAATTTAAAACAATCCTATGACATTATTCAACATTTTAATGTAAATGGTTGGTTCACTGGTAATCGTGGCATAACTTTCACCTTAAAGAAGGAGTAATAATCTATGGGTGAAAGTATATTATCAAAAGCTACGCAACAGGGTGGTGTTGCCAAATACAATTATGTTGATGAAATATACAATATTCGTATAAATGACCCTAAAGAGGGTGTAGTTATTCCTGCTAATATCATAGTTTCATTGGAAATTGATGAAAATATGTTTAGTTTGCTACCTACATTCAAGTTAAGAATTGAAGATAAGGGTTCTTTCTTTAGTGGTATCAATATAAAGAATGGTGATAGAATATATTTTGTCATTACACCTAACATTACTGTAGAAGGTGAAGAGCCAAATCCTTATATCAATGGTGAATATTGTGTACAAAGTATAGATTGTATAGCTGATTTAGCTAAAGGGGTATATAATTATACCATTACAGGTATTTTCAACGCACAAAGCTATCTAAACCAAGTTACAACCTATCCAAAAACTACTATGTTGTCAATAATTACTAGAGATGATATGAAATCTGGCGATGCCATTAGACAAGTGCTTGATGATACTACATTGAAATTGAATGTAGAATGTGATACAGACGATAAATCATTATGGATAAATTGTAATGACACTAGAGCACAGTTTATTGAAAAGATTGTTGAACACGCATGGGTAGATGTTGATGATGCCCCATTGATTTACACTGACTTGTTTGGTCAAGCTCACTATACATCTGTAAAAACATTGGCTTCAAAGAAGAAATTGGCTAAGTTTGAAAACATCAAGTATAACAATGACCACCTACGATTAGAAGGGGGTAACGAAGTTGTTATGTTGTTTGGTGATTGCGACTTTCTTAATGCTGCTGGACCTATCCTAAACCAAGGTGGTTATCAAATAAAGGAAGCCTACTACACACCATACAACTTTACCGAGATTTGGGATGAAGATATACCACCTGCAGAGGTAAGTTTCGTGGATATGGTCAAGGATATTCTAGCTTCTGCAGGTGATATTTCAATGATGGATATTATGATTGGTCAGTTGATAGATGCTATCACAAAAAGTAAATATAGAATAGCAACATATTCACAAAATGACCCATATATTGCTTCTAGAAGCAACAAAGCAAGTAGTCAATTAGAAAATACATCTAAATTCATTGATTGTGGTATGCATTTCAAGGATTATCATACACACTATGACATAGCACCTTCACACAATGAAATGATTAGACGAAGCTTTTTCCAAAACTTTATAAATATGATGGTTGATGTTCATAGATTGCCTGATGAATTTAAGAAATCTATTTGTAGACCCGTCTTAGGTGATAAAGTTTATGTTGATTTTTCTACATCTGATGGTGTAGATAAGATACATTCAGGTAACTATATAATATGTGGCATTAGACATTGTTTTAGATTCGGACACGCTTACACAATGGAAATGAAATGTGTTACTGATGGTACATTTGGTAAGGGTGCTTTTGAAGAAGAGTTAGAAAAGGCGAAGAAAAAATGAGAGATATAGACCAATTTAGACAATTAATGAAAGGAAAAACCGATAGTATCAATACTGACCAGGTTATTCCTAAAGCTCCACAAAAGGAAATGAAGAAATGGACAGGTATTGTTGTAAACAATGCTGACCCAGACAAACTTGGTAGGGTTCAAATCAAGATTTACGGATTCTACGATGATTTGGCTATGAGTAACATTCCTTGGGCTGTTCCTGACATTCAATCGTGGACTTCAACTAAGGGTAATTTCGTAGTTCCTGAACTTAATACCATTCTTAGGGGATATTTTGATAATGGTGATGAAATGAAACCCGTCTATGATTCGGTTGCTTTCAATGCAGCCTATACATCAATGGAAGGCGACTTCTTTGATTGGTACACAAGAACAGAAGATTATCCTCACACTATGGTTTTATTCCAAACTGACCAAAAAGATTACCTTGTTATGAATAAAAAGACAGGTGAAATAGCTTTCACACATCACACTGGAACTGTTATGCGTATTGATAGTGATGGTAACATTGATATTGGAACTAGCATTTATAGTGGAGGTCCAGCTAATATGACAGTCAATGTTAGTGGTAACATACAAATTAATTCTTATGGTGATTGTAAGTTAAGTGCTTTTGGAAATGTAGATGTTCAAAGTACAACCGGTCAAATTACTTTGGGTAACAATTTAGCAAAACAACTTGTAAACAATTTGCCGCAGTGCTGCATATGCGGGGCTCCGCATGCCATAGGAAACATTCAAGTTAAAGTATAAGGACAAGTCACTAACCTCTGATAGTGATTGGGAAGGTATTCGCAGTACCTTCCCTTACTTTTTATAAATACATTGTAGGCTGCGAAACTACAACAAATTAAAAAATCAGAGGTAATATGAATTATATACGAATATATAATGAAATAATTGTTAATGCTAAATTTAGAATTAC
>JAGCEE010000235.1 GCA_017650795.1 Clostridia bacterium
AGAAGAAGAGCAGTCATCGTCTCAACAAAAAATGTATGAGGCAATGGATAAACTTTCCGATATTAAATCTAATTATTCAAAGTATCAAGCAGAAAAATTGATGTTAGAAGAAAGTTTAAAACAGGCAGAAGATCGTGCCGGTGAAATTAGAGGGAGTTTAAGCGAAAAAGAAGAAGATGTTGCAAATTTAACAAAATCTTGCAAGGAATTATTTGATAATAAAAATAAAACAGCAGAAGTTTATGCAGATGCCAAGTTTAAACAAGAAACTTTAAGTGGACAAATTAAGGAAATTCAAGAAGAGAAGAACAATCTTAGCACCAAAATTCAAGTTTATGAAAATAAAAAAAGATTATTAGAAGATATGCAAAATGCCTTTGAGGGCTATCAATTTGCGGTAAAAAAACTACTTCAAGAGGCAAAGAGCAACCAACATATAAGCGACAAAATGATGGGTGTTTTGGCAAATTTAATAACCGTTCCAAAGGAATTCGAAACGGCAATAGAAGTTGCACTTGGAAATGCGGTTCAAAATATTGTCACATTTAATCAGCAGGGTGCAAAAGACTTAATTGAATATTTAAAAACAAATAGGTATGGCATTGCCACATTCTTACCAATAAACTCAATCAAACCGAGAAATATATCTCCTGACGATAAAAACGTTCTTTCTAAGGCAGGAGTTTTGGGCATTGCAAGTGAACTTATTACATATTCATCAGATATAGACAATGTTATTTCTAATTTGCTTGGAACAACAATAATTGTTAAAGATATGGATACGGCAATTATGCTTTCAAATAGCACTAGATTGTCGTATAAACTCGTGACATTGGGTGGAGATGTAATAAATCCATCTGGTTCAATGACTGGTGGTAGTAGAAAACTAGAAGCAGCAAATCTTATTTCAAGAGAAAGAGAGATACAAACACTTTCTGTAGAGATACAAAAAATGCAAGCAATGCTTTTGGAATGTGGTGGCAAAATACAAGAATTAACAACAAAAATACAATACTATTCTGATAATCTGCCAAAATTCTTGGAAGAAAAAAATAATGCCGAAATCGCATTTGTAAAAGAGGACGAAAGGTTTAAACAAGCCAAAAATGCTCTTGAAGACTTAAAAGATGAAATAGAAAATCAAACATTAACAAGTAATCATATTAGGCAAAGAATTGAAGTTATTTCTGAGGAATTAAATTCTATTGACCAACTAGAAGTAAATGCAAAAGAAAGTAGAGCTGATGTGACTAAATACATGGAAGAACGACAAGGGGTATTTAACGAACTAAGGCAAAAAAGAGAACAACTTTCCGAACAGATGACCATGATTAAGGTTCAAATTGCCTCATTAGAACAGTCACAAAGTTCAATCAATTCCGATTTGGTTAGAATAAATCAAGATATTGATAAGCAAAACGATATAGTAAAAGAATTAAATAGACAAATTGCCGAGATTGACGATACTGTACAGTCTGGACAAGAAATAATAAACTCTCAGTTGGATAAGGCAGAAAATGCAGAGAAAAAAAGAGCATTAGATAATATTAAAACCAAGCAGATAAAACTTGATGAAGATAAACAAGCCACTCAAATTTTAATTAGAAGTTTGGACGAACAAAAACAACAACTAAACGAAGATATTGCAAAAATAAATGACAAAAAGTTTGCCGAAGAAATGCACTTGGGTAAAGTAGATAGCGAACTAGAAAATATGCAAGAAAAAATATATGAAGATTATTCTCTCACATATGAAACTTGCTTAGAATTTAGACGACCAGATTTTGATTTTCAATTAGCAATGCCAGAGATTTATAGAATTAAAAAAGAAATCTCAAAACTTGGTTCAATAAATGTAAATGCAATAGAAGATGTAAAACTACTCTTAGAAAGATATGAAGAAAAAACAGCAAATGTAAACGATTTAAGTAAAGCTGAGAGCGAACTTACCGAAATTATTCGTGATTTAAGCAACGAAATGACAAATAGATTTAATACAGCATTTGGTAAAATAAATGAAAACTTTAAAGTCACATTTAGAGAACTATTTGGGGGTGGTAATGCAAGGTTAGAGTTGGTAGAAAGCGAAACGGGCGACCCTCTTGATGCTGGCGTAGATATTGTTGCCGAGCCACCTGGTAAAAAATTACAAAACATAACCCTTTTAAGTGGTGGCGAAAAAGCATTAACTGCAATTGCAATATTGTTTAGTATATTAAAACTAAGACCAATGCCATTCTGTTTGCTAGACGAAATAGAAGCAGCATTAGACGATTCAAATGTAGAGCGTTTTGCACAATACCTAAAAAGATTTTCTAAGGTCACTCAGTTTATTGTTATCACTCACAGAAAACCAACAATGGAACTTGCTGATGCACTATATGGTGTCACCATGGAAGAAAAAGGTGTAAGTAAAACAGTTAGTGTTAAACTTGCCGATGCTATTAAAAATCTTAATCAGGAGAGTAAATAATGGGACTTTTTAAAAAAATTGGAAATGCCCTAAAAAAGACAAGAGAGGCTTTTGCCAGCAAATTAAAGACACTATTTGGTGGTGGCGAACTTGATGATGATTTTTATGAGGAATTAACAGATATTTTGGTGTCTTGTGATGTTGGATATGTGGCAGGCGAAAAAATAACAGATGAGCTTAGGCAATATGCCAAAAAAAATAAATTAAAACACGAAGACGAAGTTAGAAGTGCACTAAAACAAATCGCATCAAAAATGCTGTCAGAAATTGAATGTCCAAATATTAAATATCCCGCAATATTTACTATAATTGGTGTTAATGGTGTAGGAAAGACAACTTCCATTGGAAAACTTGCTTACTATTTTAAATCTCAAAAAAAAGATGTTTTAATGGTGGCGGGAGACACTTTTAGAGCCGCAGCAAGCGAACAACTTACACAATGGGCAAATAGAAACAAGGTGAGAATAGTAAAACACCAAGAGGGTGCAGATGCCGCTGCTGTTGTGTATGATGGCATTATGTCAGCAAAGGCAAAAAGTACAGATGTGACAATAATAGATACTGCCGGTAGATTGCATACAAAAACTAATCTTATGGAAGAATTAAAAAAGATTGACAAAGTTATAACTCGTGAATATCCAGAGGCAAATAGATACAATTTAATAGTTTTAGATGCAACAACAGGGCAAAATGCACTTTCTCAAATAGAACATTTTAATGAATATATGCATATAGATGGTATTATTTTAACAAAATTAGATGGAACAGCAAAAGGTGGTGTGGTATTGACCATTGCAGATGAACTAAAAGTTCCAGTATGTTTTGTTGGGACCGGAGAAGGGATTGAAGATTTAGAAATATTTAGTGCAGATGATTTTGTAGAAAATATGTTTTAGCAAATGTTGAAAATCTAATGATATTACTAATCAAA
>JAGCEE010000236.1 GCA_017650795.1 Clostridia bacterium
ATTTTGCCAATTCTTCATTCAATCTGTCTATTTCACTCTGCAAATCATTTGAACTTGTTTCATTTATGTTACTTGTTGGTGCTTGCATTTGAGTTTCGAATGGATTTGTTGATTCAAAATCGTAAGTGTTAGAGTTTGTATCCACATTACCCATATTGAATGCCGGTGCACCTGGTACTTCAAATGTTGGTTGTGCTGGTGTGTCAAATGTTGGTGCACTTGGTACTTCGAATACTGGTTGTGCTGGTGTATCTAATATATTTTTTTGTTCTCCTTCTGTTCCTTCAGAATCATCGTTTCCAAATTTTGGTGTGTTAGCAGCCAAATCATTTACTAATGGTGTATTCAATTTGAATATTTTTTTATCTTTTAAAACTATGTTTTTTATTTTATCTGGGTTAATGTCTTGAACAGGGATAGGTTGGTTTTCTTTATTTGCCTTTACTATTAATTTGACTAAATTCTTTATTTCAGTCCATTCACTATCATTTAATGTATCGGCGTTATAATTTCCATCAACACCATTTATTTTTGTTACATACAATCTTGTATACCCTGCTTCATCAACCTCATTCAAAGAATATATTAAATATTCTGCACCATTATTTGCAAAATATCTTACAACATTTGCTAATCCACTTTCTCCTTGTAAATTACTTATTGTTACTTTTTCCATATAATAATCCTCCTTATTATTCTCATTATAATGATAACAAAAAAAACTAAATTTTTCAATAGTTTTTTTGCAAAATGTTTATTATAGGTTTTTGTTCACACCTTTTTTTCTAATGAGAATATGCTATATTAGGAATAAAGAAGGGGTGGATTATATGTGTAACAACAATTCTGAAGAATGCAAGTGTATCGCGGAAATATTGACTGTAATTAATATTTTACAGCAAAATGCTGAATGTGGTGATGCATGTTTAGATACTTGTGATAGAGGTTTTTTAGGCTGCAGTGCATCTAGTGTTAATTGTAACACTCGTCCTATCATGCTGTACACTTGTTGTGGAAATGGTGTGCCATGGGCTATGCCTATAAGCAGAGATCCTAATGAGACCGTAACGTCTTCTGTTTTTAGAATTGAAAAAATTGATGGCTGTTGTGCTACTTTTAGAGTTTTAGCACCGAATACTGATGCTGAACAAACATATCCATATGTTACTACTAATTCATTTTTTACAATGAATTTAAGCTGTGTCTGTGTTTTGAGATGTTTACAAGATACATTTGTTGATTGTGTTTAAAAAAACGATTTATTCGTTTTTTTGTTGTATTTTTATATCTTTTATCTCTGCAAATTTGATAATTTGATTATCTATTGTAATGACGCTGGTTGCGTTTGTGCCAATTATTTTTTTTTTCAATGTTTCATTATTAGTTTCTATTATTACAGGTATTTTATAAACATATGTCTTATCATTTATTATTTCTTTTACCTTTTGCTTTATTGTTTTTTGCGTTGTTGTTTCTTTTAATATTTTTAATTTTTTAGTTGATGTATCGACGTCTGTTGTATTTTTTTCATTTGTGTTTCTATTTGATACATATATCTTTTCGTTGTTATCTATATTTTTGTTGATTTTATTTGCAAATATTTTGGGTA
>JAGCEE010000237.1 GCA_017650795.1 Clostridia bacterium
ATATATTTAGTTTTTTGAAAGCGGAGGTAGGTGAATAACAATGAGCGAATTAAGGTTAGGCGATACGAGAGAAATAATAAAGGAATATACTGATGAATACTTTGACTTGGTGTGTTCTGATATTCCTTATAAGATAGCGACAGGAGGAAGTCGTATTGAGTTTAAGGGTAATGAAATGTCAGGAATTATGCGTAAGGTTTGTCCGAACGATAGATTAAAGAATAAGTGGATAAAGCAAGAGGATAGCGATACCGATATTTTGGTTAGGACAGGTAAATTGTTTGCCAATAATGAAATAACATTTGAGGAATTTTTACCTGAATTGTATAGAGTATTAAAATCTGATAGTCATTGTTATTTAATGATAAATAGTAGGAATTTGAAAGAATTGCAACAAAAAGCAGAAGATGTTGGCTTTAAATTTCAAAATTTACTTGTATGGGTTAAAAATTCGGCTACTCCAAATCATTGCTACATGCAATCTTGCGAGTATATATTAATGCTTCGTAAAGGACATGAAAGATATATAAACGATATGGGTACTAAAAATGTATTTACATACCCAAATATATTAGGTAATAAACTTCACCCTACTGAGAAACCCGTAGAACTAATGCGAGATTTAATCGTAAACTCTACAAACGAGGGCGATAAGGTATTAGACCCATTTATGGGTAGTGGTAGTACATGTGTTGCTTGTAAGCAGACTAATCGTGAATATTATGGTATAGAAATAGATGAAAAATATTATGATATTGCTAAAAGGCGTATAAATAGTGAGTTTGTAAGTAGAGATAAAAATAGTAATCAAGTGAGGTTGTTTTAAGATGATAGATATTAAAGACATAGAAAACAAGATAATCAACGCAGATTGTCTTGAATTTATGCAAAATATACCTGATAAATCAATAGATTGTATTATTTGCGATTTACCGTATGGAACGACTGCTTGCAGTTGGGATGTAGTTATACCGTTTGATAAACTATGGGAACAGTATAAAAGGATAAGGAAAGATAATACACCGATTGTGTTATTTGGTTCACAACCCTTTACTACAATGTTGATAGCAAGTAACATTAAAGAGTTTAGAGAGAGTTTAGTGTGGTTAAAAAATAAACCTGCAAGTGGTTTTAGATGTAAACAAGTTCACATGAAAATTCATGAGGATATTGTTGTATTTTCAAATAATGCTAATTATACTTTTAATCCTCAAAAATGGTTAATTAGTGAGAAAGAATTTATAACACAAAGGAGAAATTTTAATGCTGTTGAAGTAGGTAATAATATTTATGGGAAAATAACACGAGTTAGAAAAGTAGATACAGGTGAAAGAAATCCGTTATCTGTTGTGTCTTGTAAAGTACCTTTTACACCACAAAATAATAAAGACTATTCTACTGATATAGATTTGCGTATTCATCCAACCCAAAAGCCTGTAAAGTTATTAGAATACTTAATTAAGACATATAGTAATGAGGGTGATTTGATACTTGATAACTGTTCAGGAAGTGGC
>JAGCEE010000238.1 GCA_017650795.1 Clostridia bacterium
CTTTGTTTTTGACCACCAGAGAGTTTTATTCCACTTTCGCCAACCATGGTGTCTAGTTTTTTTGGCAAGCTATTTACAAAGTATTGTAAAGATGATTTTTTAATTGCACTTTCCAAATCTTCGTCTGTTGCTTCGCCGTTTGCCAATAGTAAATTTTCTTTTATTGACATATCAAATATGTATGGGAATTGGTTTACTAATGAAAAAGCGTGTCGCAAACTTGTTTTATTTAGGTCATTTATATTAACTCCATCTATAAGTATTTCGCCATTATCAACCTCAAACATTTTTGTCATAAGATTTAAAATGGTAGATTTCCCACTTCCAGATTTACCTACAAATGCAACTGTTGTATTTGGTACAATCTTAAACGATAGATTGTCAAATACTTTGTTTTCGGATTTTAATTCAACTCGTGTTTCTGTTTGTTTATTCTTTTTGGTAGGGAATATGTATTCATAATCTTTAAATGAATAAGCAACATTTTTAAACTCTATTTCGCCAACAATATTATCTAGTTGTTTTTCTCCAAACTTTTCTGTAATAAATTCTTTTTCATCAAATAGAGCAAACATTCTGTCATGGCAAATTTTAACATCAATCCACCTGTCGGCAAAATGTCCAATAGTCCAAACAAGTTCTCTAATAGATGACCTATTTGAGTAAATTATCATGTATGTTCCAAGTGCGAGTAATGAGAACTCTAATAAGTATATTCCAAGAATAATTGCAATCATTGCACCAACTTCTACGAAAAAATTTCTGGTGCAGTAATAATTTCTATCTACAGCATTTGCATGAAAGAGTGAGTTTTTATATTCATTGTAATTTCTTTTTGAGTATTCACCAAGTTCTTTTTCAAGTCCAAGTGATTTTATGTCTTTTTCGCTTCGTACTATTTCTGTGGTAAGGGAAGTGATTCTGTCGTTCTTTTTTCTAACATCAGAGCGATTTTTTCTTTTTGACTTCATTCTAAATAGTTCAATAACCATACCAATTATAAGTGAGGCAATTAGAACTATACCAATATAAATATTAAGTGAAGAAATATATATTAGCATTATAAGCGAGGTCACTATATCTGTTGTAAATTCAACAAGTTCAGCAAGACGGTCCACGATTTTTTCTGGGTCGGCAACAATTCTTTGTACAAATGTGCCAGTGTCGTGGTCGCTATATGTTTTTGAGTTTAACTTAAATGCTTGTGTGGCAAGGTCATAATTTAAATCGGACATTATTTTTGTTGATGCTATATCATATTCTAGTCCACACAAAAACCAACCAAGTCTTTGAATGACTGTTAAAATTAGCGTCAGCCCCGCATAACTTATTGCTCCCATAAAATTTGAAGGATTAGAGGCGATTAGTTCAACAACTTTTGCAAGACTTAAAGTGATAAAAATATTGCAAACACTTGCAACTACATATGATGAAAAATATAGCGATATGTTAAGTTTTCTTCGCTTTAAGTATAACCATAATGTACGTTTTTTGTTTTTATTTTTTTCTTTTTTCATAAATTCCTCTTTTAAATATTATTTAAAACCTAAAAAAAGACCTTTAATTACAACAACGTCGTATGCAAAGGTCTTTTTTATAACAATAAAATGAAAACATGTTTAACACTTTATTTTTCTTTGAAATGTAAAAATACATCACCAAATACAATCCTCTATAAAAGGAAGACACTTTGCGTGACAAAAATATTTTGTAAATGAAAATAGCAATCCGTTCATTTTATTGGTCCTCCTTTTGTAAAACTTATTTTTTTTTTCGACTTGCTTTTAAGTTATCAAAAAAAAATACATATGTCAATAGTGTTTTTTAAAAAAGTTTTAACAAATTACAAAATATTTTATTAGAGTAATTGTGCCGATGTAATAACGCCTTAAATAAAACACAATTTTTACTAAGTTTATAATCATGCAACTATCATATGACAAATAACATAAACATAAATTATTATAGTTAGGTAAGAACAAGTTTTTTTTAATGATGTTTATGGGGGGGAGTTCAATTTTGCAAGGTACTAATAGCGGTATAAGAGATGTCAAAACATTAGCAGATTTAAGTGTTAATGAGAGTGGAATTATAGAGCATATAACAAGAGGTAATGACAATAAAATAAATCGCAGATTGCTTGAACTCGGTTTTGTAAATGGCGAAAAGGTAAAGGTTTTAAATATGTCAATTTTAAAAGAAGTGCTTTTGGTTGAAATTTGCGGGTTTGTACTATCCATAAGAAAAGATGTAGCAAAAAGAATAATAATAACTAGGGAGAAGCAATGAACAATATTCTTTTAATTGGAAATCCAAACACAGGCAAAAGCACGTTGTTTAATAGTCTAACAGGGGCTAATGCACACACGGGGAATTGGCATGGAGTGACCGTTGAGCAAACAAGCAAAGAGTTTAAGTATTTAGATAAAACTTTTAGTATAATCGACTTGCCAGGAATATACAGTATGTCGCCTATTAGTTTTGAGGAAAGGGTCACAGTGGAGTATGTTTATTCACATTTGCCTTGTAAAATAATAAACATTGTTGATGCAAATAATATATATAGAAATCTGTATTTAACACAAGAATTATTAAGATTAAAAATACCAATGTTATTGGTTATAAACAAAACCAGCAATAA
>JAGCEE010000239.1 GCA_017650795.1 Clostridia bacterium
TATTTTGAACGAGTCTTGGTGACAATAGAGAGAAGGAGCACCTGTACACATTCCGAACACAGAAGTTAAGCTTCTCATCGCAGAAAATACTTGGCTGGCGACGGCCCGGAAAGATATGACATTGCCAAGATACCAAAAAGGTGAAGCAAACGCTTCACCTTTTTTTTCATTTTAAAAAAATGAAAAGCAAACAAAGTTTGCCGTATCTAACGGCAATGACTTTAGGCATCGTCGCACCTGAGCAAATACTGCGCTATCGCTCCGTGCTTGCCTCCTAGTGCTCCTCGTAATGACATTGCCAAGATACCAAACAAAAAACACACCCCAACCGGTGTGCTTTTTTAATGAAAAGTGAAGAGTGTTAAAAATTAATAATGAATAGTGAATAATTGCGGACTATTCATTTAAACATTCATTATTTATTTTACTATTATTGATTTTTTGGTTAAAATATAATGTAAGGAGATAATATGAAAACAGTCGTTATAACTGGCTCTGCCAGAGGATTTGGCTTTGCTATGGCAAAAGATTTTAGAAGGCTCGGTTGCAATATTGTTTTAAGTGATTTAAAGCAAGAAAACTTAGACAAAGCAAAAGAGGAGTTAGAAAAAATGCAAGGCGATGGCAAAGTTTTGTCGGTGGTTTGTGATGTGACAAAAAGTGAAATGCTAGAAAACTTATGGCAAGCAAGCGTAAACGAATTTGGCGCAGTAGATATTTGGATTAACAATGCTGGCGTAAATCAGCCAGATTTGCCAGTTTGTATGCTTACCGAGGCAGATATAGACTTTTTGTTAAATGTGGACTTAAAGGGCTCTATAAATGGTAGTAGAATTGCATTTAAACATATGGTAGAGCAAGGCTTTGGGCAAATATATAACATTGAGGGCTACGGCAGTAATGATGCCATGAAAACCGGACTTACAATATACGGCACGGCAAAAAGGGCAATAACATATTTTACCAAGGCTCTTGCCAAGGAAAGTGAAAACGATTATTCTGGCACGGTAAAAGTGATGTTATTAACACCTGGCATTATGATAACTGGCTTTTTAACCGAGGCAAATGGTGGTAAAACAAAAGTTGAACTAACGGATAAAGTAAAAAAGGTATATAATATTTTGGGCGATTTGCCAGAAACAATTTCGGCATATGTTGTTCCAAGAATGTTAAAAAATAAAAAGAATAACAGCAAGATTGCTTGGCTTACAACTCGCAGAGCATTTGGCAAATTCTTTAAGGCACTATTTAAAAAGAATAATTATTTTGACTAACAAAAAAAATACCAAAAACATTATATACGTTATTGTGATATTTTGTGTAATTAAAATACGGTTAAGGTAAAATTAGCCGTATTTTTTTTTGCAAATCTATCTGTTTTTGGTGCAAATTTGCCTTACCTTATTAAACTATCTTTTTTTAAATCCAATTTAATAAAAAAAATATATTTTTTTTCGATTTTGGTAGTGACAAATGACAACATATATAGTATAATTCGTCAAGATTAAAATTAGCCTTTAATTTTATACAAGAGTAAAGGTGCCATAGGAGGAAAAATGGAAATAAAAATTATTGCAAGTACAAAGCCAGGTTATGTGGCAAAAAAAGAAGAATTTGATGATTTTAGTGGAAAAGTTGCTGGCGTTTGTTATATGACAAATGATTTTGACAGTTTGTTAAACGAACCAAAAGAAAAAACCGATAAAAGAGTACAATCAACAATGTCTGGTAAACATCATAGTGTTTTTGAGCACGATTATGTGACGCTTAATTTGCAAGGCGTACCAAAACTATTTGCCATGGTTTTAAACAACGAAAAAACTTATGTCACTTCGGAAAAATCTGCAAGATATACCAAAATGGTATGCACCGAAGAAGAACAAAAACTATATGACAAATGGTATGAAATTTTTATAAAGAAAATAAGGCAAAGATATCCAGACGACCAAGGTTTTATGACCGATTTAAGAGTAAAAAAACTCGCCCAAGAGAATGCTAGATACATTATTTCGGTTATGACTCCAACAACAATGATTTATACAACTTCATATAGGCAACTAAATTATTTGTGCAACTGGATGCAAGATGAACTTAATAATGTAAACTCTAAATACTTTATGTTGTTTGATTATTTTGAAAAATTTATTTCTTTTGCCAAATCAAACAATTTATTAGACGAAAGATTGATGAATGATGGCAAGTTTAGAAAACTTAGTTTAATCAATCAAGGCAAACAAAGAAATGAAATATTTGACGATGTTTATTCTACAAACTATCAAGCAAGTTTTGCATACCTTGCTCAGGCACAAAGGCACAGAACTCTAAACTACGAAATAAACGACATAAACGTTGGCGAATTCTTTGTTCCAAAAATTCTTTTAAGTGATAATAGTTTAGTAGATGAATGGAAAACCGATTTATATAGAGTAAAAAATAATCTTCCACAAGGAACACTAGTAAATATTAACGAACGAGGCACTTACGAAAACTTTGTTTTAAAACTTAAAGAAAGATTATGCTCTTGCGCACAATTAGAAATTGACAATAAAACAAGAGAACTTTTATTAAAATATTACAATGCGACCACAAACGAAGACATTAAAAACGACATAAAAGCAAGACTAATGGGTAGCAGATGCACATTTAAAGATTTTACTTGTGAAACGCCATGTGGCTTTGCTGATGGAATTAAGGGCGAAAGAGATATATAATTAAATAATCTAAAATAATAAAAATATGCACAGTTTTTATTTTGTGCATATTTTTTTTAATTTATTCCGTAGTTTTTTTCTTTTTTTCTGGTTTCTTTTTTGGTTTTGGCTCAATCACTATTTGCTTTGTGACATTACGAGCAAAATCAAATGGGTTTTCATTTATTTCTAAAAACTCTTTACAGTTTCTTTGAAGGAGTTCATTAAACTTATTAAACTCATCTAAAAACAAAGATATATTTTCACTGTCTAGTTTTACCGTTAAGCCCGATACATTGTATGTTCGTCTTGTTTCTAAATTTTTTATGCTTGTGGATTCTTCGGCAAGGCTAACTCTCATACCTGTTCCACTAATAATGTTGTATATTTTTGCCTTTGTTGTGACAATTATATTTGGGTTTGCATTGTTTATAACATTTTCCAAATCGATAGAAAATGGAGTAGAAAATAGTGCGGTTATGCCGTCTTTAATGTAAAAGGCATGATCCGAAAGAGTATCTTGAATTCCAATTTTATGAACAAAAACTTCTTTTTCTAACTTATTTAATACTTTTGACAAAAAAGCAGTATTTTCTACTTTAAAAAATATGTTTTTTCCTTCTTCAAACTTAGACAAAACTATCCCAGATCTACTTAGTAAATGGTCAGGAGTATCGTAATATGTTTCTTTTACCACTTCACTGCCAAGATACAATGTTTTTTGAAATCTGAGTGACTTTAAAAAACCCCTAAGATTTTTAAAACCAGCAATGCCAGCTTCCTCATATTTTCGTGTTATTTTTGAATTTATTTTTACAAAATAGCTCACATTTCACCCCTTATAATTATAGAATAACAAAACTAATAAAAATAATCAAATTTTTTTATTCATAATTTTATTATATAATTATTTACGATATTATGAATATTACTCCAAATATTCAATAATCATCAATTATTTGACATTTATGGCCAAATCGTTTATACTATAAACAATATCCGTTTTTATTTGGAGGAAGGTTATGGATTTATTTCAAAAAACCGAAGGGGAACATTTATGGGATATTATTCAAAAAAATAATATTTATCCATATTTTCATGAACTTAGGTCAGGTCAAGACACAATAGTAGATATGGAGGGTATTAGAACCGTTATGATCGGTAGCAACAACTACCTTGGTCTTACTTCTCACCCAGATGTAATCGCTGCGGGTGTTGAAGCAATAAAACAATATGGTAGTGGTTGTAGTGGTAGTAGGTTCTTAAACGGAACACTAGATATTCACGTTAAACTTGAAAAAGAACTTGCAGAGTTTTTGCATAAAGAAGCATGTGTGACATTCTCTACTGGTTTTCAAAGCAATCTTGGAATAATCTCTGCAATCGCTGGAAGAAATGATGTTATTTTATGCGATAAAGAAAACCATGCAAGTATTTATGATGGTTGTAGGCTTAGTTATGCAAAACTAATAAGATACGAACACAGTGATATGGAAGACCTAGAAGCAAAACTTAAAGAAGTGCCAGACGACAAAGGTATTTTAATTGTCACCGATGGTGTGTTTAGCATGAGTGGAGAAATCTGCAAATTGCCAGAAATTGTTAAGTTGGCAAAAAAATATGGCGCAAGAACAATGGTTGATGATGCCCATGGTCTTGGCGTTTTAGGTGCTCACGGCAGAGGAACTGCCGAATATTTTGGCCTAGAAGACCAGGTAGATATTTATATGGGAACATTTAGTAAGTCACTTGCATCACTTGGTGGATATATGGCAAGTACCAAAAAGGTTGTAGAGTATGTTAAGCACACTTCAAGACCATACATATTTAGCGCAAGTATAACTCCTGCAAGTGTTGCAACTGCAAGGGCAGCACTAAAAATTTTAAGAGAGCACCCAGAAAGACCAAAAGCACTATTAGACATTTCTGCTTACATGAGAGAAGGCCTTAAAAAACTTGGCGTTAAAGTTATTGACGCAAACACTCCAATAATTTCTATTCTTGTTTATGATGACGAAAAAGCATTTGTTGCTTGCAAGATGTTATTAGAACGAGGAGTTTATGTAAATTCTTCTGTATCGCCAGCTGTTCCAGTTGGTCAGGCTTTGCTTAGAACATCTTATACTGCAACGCATACAAAAGAACAAATGGATTACGCAATGAAACAAATTAAAGAAGTTCTAGACATTTTGGGTGTAAAATAGAATTCTTTAGTAATATTTTAAAGTTTCGCATAGGTAGCAAATATCTATGCGAATTATTATTGTAAAAAATACTAATAAAATACCAATGCTTTATAAAAAAGAATAAAAAAAAGAGGCTATTGACATTTTTAAAAACTTATGTTAAAAATTAGCCAAAGATTATACAAAAAATACCGGTGTAAAATATATATTTTTTTAATAAAAGGGTTAAAAAGATGGAAGATAATAAAGTATTTAATGAACACATTGGCGGTATTTCTACAAAAGTTATAATGATACCGCTTTTATTGATTGTTGCAATATTGCATGTCATAATGGTTATGCTAATAATTGACGCGTCCCATTCAAATAACAACCTTTCTGATTTAATGAAAAAATCTGGTGAATATCAAATAGATGCAACAAGCATGATGGCGAGCAACACAGTTTTATCTGAAACGAGTAATGGTTTTATTCAGTCACCAGTGGCGGCAGATAGTTCTACAAATTTTGGACCACTTATTACATATGTTGCTGAACTTGACTCGGATAGAAGAAGCCCTAAGGTGGCAGAAAGATTTCAAGGTTATAATGTTAATTACAGCGTTAAATTGTATGTTTCTAAGGCATCTGAGTTGTCAGAACAATTAGTTGTTATACAAATGCATGCAATATCTGTTATGACAACTGTTTATTCATTGCCACCAATTCCAGCTTTTTCTGTTTTTTCAAATTATACATTAACACAAGAAGAACAAAGCATGACACCAGAAGAAAGAGTGGCATATGCAAAGAGTTTAATATTAAATAATGAATATGCTCAAAAAAGATTTTATATTTCTGAAAATATCGAAAATTGTAATAAAGTAATACAACAAACATTCGCCGATGAGCAAGAAAAAACAGAAAAACATGTTGGATTTTTGCGTGATTTGCTGTGGGTTTCTGGTGTTGCCGTTATAACTATACTTTTAATCGGGTATTTTTCTATTTATTTCTTAATTGTTAGACCATTAGGAGGCTACGCAAAAGACATATCATTAAATCAAAGTATTAAACACCCAGGAAGAATAATTGAAATGAAGCGTTTGGCAGAATCATTTAATGGCTTGTGGGAATATCGAAACAAACAAGAAACTATTTTACGAAGCGAGGCGGAAAATGATGCACTTACAGGGCTACCTAATAGACACTGCTTAGAGCGTGATTTATTAAAGACAGACTTTAATGGTAGATTTTTTGCCGTTTTGATGTTTGATGTTAACTTTTTAAAAAGAACTAATGATACACGAGGTCATTTGGCTGGGGATAATTTAATAAGAACTGCTGCAATGTGTATTAGAGAATGTTTTAATATAAACGAAAATAATAATTGTTATCGAGTGGGTGGCGATGAGTTTATTGTAATTATGCTCGACTGCAAAAAAGACGAAATAAAAAGAAGAATAGAAAAATTTAATTTAACCCTTGAAAGAGAAGATATATCTATTTCTGTTGGATATGCTTATGCCGATAAGGAAGATAATAAAAGTTTTAACGACTTAATGGAAGAAGCAGATAAAAACATGTATAAAAACAAAAAACGCATTCATGATAGTTCTAATTAAATGTAAAAAAACAAATCATAAACAATGATTTGTTTTTTAATGCGAAGGATTTAACCCATTTAACATTTTCTTTTCAAAAATGTCATGTCGGTAAAATAAAAAAACTCAATATTACCACAATGGTTTAACTGAGTTTTTGGTGCACCAGTATATGTCTAAATTGAATACTTAAGTATTTGGTTTAGACTTTTTTGTTGTAAATACTGCTTTATTATTGATTATATGTTATAATAATTTGTAGGAGATATTTCTTATGATTTGTAATTTTATTGCTTTTTTAATAAATAGTTTGCTAAATCTTCAAAACCCTTATGGCTCCAGATAAGTAAGCGTTCTTCATCTTTAAAACACGCGAGTGTTTTGTCTGTCCCGTCGGCAACAAAAATATAATCCCAACTCCAACCATATTCACCATGCTTTTCTTTTGTTATTGTTCCGTATGTGATTGAACTAAAAGCAACTGGCTCTTTCCCATATTCACAATAAGCAAAACATTCTTTAAAATATGCCCTTCGATTGGTTTTTCCTTCTAATAATTTTAAGATGCCATCTTCACCAATGTGTTCATCTGCATAATGAGTGTATGGGCCTGGAAAACCATTTAATGCTTCAATAAAAAAGCCGGTGTCATTTTTTAATACGTCACATTTAAGTTTCTCGCTTGCTTCTTTTGCAGATGCGTTTGCAATGTTTTCAATATCATCATCTTGAATTTCATGGGTTGACATTTTAATGTGATTAACTTTTATTCCCATAGGTTCTAAAATCATCTTTGCAGTTTGAATTTTTGCCCAATTTCCGGTCACATAAGTTATTTCTTTCAACAAAAAACACCTCCTTAGTTTTTGGTTACAACAAAAAGCAAAAATGCTTTAGGTTTAAAATATTTTTTTATCTCAATTAAACGTCTAAATATATTATAATAATTAAATTCAGAAATTTCAACTATTTCTCCGCCAGCAGATAAAAGTTTAACACCAACGTATGACAAACTATTTGATAAAGGATTTATCACTTTTGAAAAGGATAAAACTTTACTAGTTTCACCTTGGTTGTCTCCAATAAATCAAAAGCGTTTGGGTATATACACGGGAAAGCTAATAAATCAGTTATCATTGGATAGCAAACGAGAGGAATATTTGTAATATCATAGAGACTATATTTTTAACATAGTAAAAAAAAGACTAAATCGGTTTCGATTTAGTCTTTTTGTGGTGCGCTCGTCAGGACTCGAACCCGAAACAGCAGTTCCGTAGACTGCGGTGATATCCGTTTCACCACGGGCGCAAAATTGTTAATTTATGTAATCAAAATTAACAATGCAATTAGTATATTTTAATAATACAAAATTGTCAATATGTTTATTGGCAATATGAGTAAAAAATTAACCCTTTAAGCCTCTTGATTGTCTATCCATATCTTCAACAACAATATCACAAATTTCTCCAAGTGATGCACAATATTTAAGCACGTCCCAAGGTTCATTGGTGTGAAAGTGTATTTTAATTAGTTCGCTATCGCCAACAGCAATCAAACAATCGCCTTTAAAATTATTTAAAAAATAATCTCTAATTTTATCTTCATCTAAATTTTTGCCTTCTATTAATAGTTGTGTGTCATATCTAAATTCTATCATATCTTCTCCATAAAACCCTTAGTTAAGGGCACAAGATAATTATGCCTTTTATTAACTAAAAAGTAAAGGAATTTATTGTTTTTGTTTATTATAATTAAAACAATTTAAAAGTATTAAAACCTATTGATTAAGGACATTTAATTATCTTTAAATATAATTATTTTAAAAGCTTTAAAATTTCTTCTTTTGGACCAAATCCAACCATTCTTGAAATCTCTTTGCCATCTTTAAAGCATATTACGCAAGGAATACTCATTATATTAAACTGCCTTGCAAGTTCCTCTTCTTCGTCTATGTTTATTTTATAAACATTATGCTCATTAGAAATGTCTTCCATAATTGGTGCAAGCATTCTACATGGGCCACACCACGAGGCGAAAAAATCCACCAATACGGGTTCGCTAGAATTTATTGCATTATTAAATTCTACTTGTGATATTTGTTTAACCATATTTTCCTCCAATATTTTTAGTATTGCAAATTTGTGTTGTTTTTAATCAACATTAACACCTTTATTAA
>JAGCEE010000240.1 GCA_017650795.1 Clostridia bacterium
AAAGATTTCAATTTCCCTTTCATATCATTAAAAGATCATGGGGATGAAATAATAAAAAATCAAATAGAAAAAGATATTATAGATTACTGGCAAAATAATAATCCACAAAATCGTAATAGAATTTATAGCAATATAAGAGGTTTGATTCTTACAACAATATGTTTTTTTGAAATTAAAAAAAATATAGGAAAAGATAATGAAGAAGAATTTGCAAAATTATTTAGAGAAAAAAATGAAACTCTTGATATAGACTGTAAAAATCTTTTACAAAAAACATGTAAAGAAAGGAATTACAAATCGAGTTACTTATTCAAAAAATTTGAAAGTGATTTAAAATCAGGAGACTTAGATTTTCAATCTTTAGTATCAATAGTAGAGTTTTTATTCTTAAATAATAAGATGGAATTTAATGATTTTGCTGACTCAACTATAATTTCGATCTGTAGCAAAAGCGATGATTTTTCAGTGTTAACCTCGGATAAAGATTGGCAAGAATTTGTTAAAATTTCACGAGATAAGTTTCACGGTGCAAAGAATAGTTATGATGGTTTATGTAAATTTTACAAACATATAGGCTATTAATTTTAAGTAACATTTTTTGAAAATGCACCCAAACCATAAAATCTCGTAAAAGTTCACCATTTGTTCACCGTGGATTTGAAAAGGATTGTGTTAAAGATAAAAAAGTTAGCCGTTTTAGTTAAGTTATTGTATATTTTTGACTAAGTTTTTCATAAGAATTGCGATTTTTGATATGAAATAGATTAAAATTATAATTTTTCGTTGCTCCTAAGGTGGGTTTGTCGGAGGTTCGAATCCTCTCTGGGGCACCAATTGCAGTCACCTGACTGCTTTTTTATTTATTTTTATTTTTTTGAATACAGTTCATAAATATTTATGCTATAATATATTTATAGGAGGACCGACATGACTAATGATGAGAAGATGAAAGCAATAAATGATTTGGTCTCAGATATAGATTGTCTAGAACCATTACACGAATGGACTAATGATTTAAATATTTTTAGTATGCTTAAACTTGATCGTGTAGAAATTAGACATAGTAATATGCTCTCATGGTTACTTAATCCGAATGAATTACACGGATTGAATGATAAATTACTAAAGAAGTTTTTAATATATGCAACTAAGGGTACAAATATTAACATTATGAAAAAACTTACTCCTGTAGATGTTGATTTAATGAATTTGGACGATGCTGTAGTTTACAGAGAGAAAGATAACATAGATATTTTAATTGTTTCGGAAAGTAGTCAATTGGTTTTAGCAATTGAAAATAAAATTGGATCATCAGAACATTCTAACCAATTAGAAAAGTATAAAACAGGATTACTTAAAGATTATCCTAACAATTATCATTTTGTTCTGATTTATTTAACACCTGATGGCGAAGAATCATCTGATACTGACAATTGGATCAGTATGAGTTACGAGTTTATTTTAGAAGAAATAAGCAATTTGATTAATATATATAAAATATCTGATAAAGCTAGACTTTATATTGAAGATTACATAAAAGCAATAAGGAGAAGCGTTGTGGAAGATAAAGAAATAGTTGATATTTGCAAAAAAATATATTTTAAACACCAAGAAGCATTTGATTTAATTTTTGAAAATAAACCTGACTTAATTAGCCATATGTCAGATTATATTTACAATTACTTAGTGGAAAATGCTGAAAAATTTGATATTAATGTTTGGGACAATCATACAAAACATTATGTGAGATTTACTCCAAATAAACTATCAGCTGTTTGTGGACATATGGGAAGTGGTTGGATTGCTAATCAAACAAATTTAATAGGATTTGAGTTTCAAATATATGAAGACTCTGGTGTAAACCTTGCAGTAATTATCGGTCCAGCAGATAGTCAATATGAAGATTATAGACAAAAATTATTTGATGTTGCGGTAAAACATAATTATAAAATGAAAGGTAAAACTCTAAACAATAAGTGGAAAACTATTTTATCAACCAACTTTGTTGCAAAAAACAAACTTGACATAAAAGATGAATACATGGAAGACACTATTGAAGTTCCTATCGATAACTACATGAACAATACGCTACCAGGTATAATTACAGATTTGCTTGAAGCTTTTTAAACAAAAAAAGCCCCTAAGAGATTATTAGTCTCCTAGGGGCTTATGTTATTCAAATATTTTATCCAATATATTACCTGCTTTAACATCGCTTGTATGAAGAAAGTGTGAATAAATATCGGTTGTTGTTGAAGCTTTGCCGTGGCCAGCTCTGGCTGATACGGTTTTCATATCCACACCAGCCATTAGTTGCAAGGTTATGTTTGCGTGGCGAAATGAGTGAAGCGTGACTATTGGTAAGTCCAGCCCTTGCGAGAGATTTTTGTAGCCATACTCGTAGCAGTCCTGGACAGATGTCTTTGCCATCTTCTGTGCAGAAGAGTCTGTCTGTGTCGCCAATTTATGTAATAAAAAAGACTTGGTTTGTTTGCCAAATCTTTTTTTTGCAAGAATAAATTTACGACTCAACAAAAATTAGTTTTGCGTATACATCATAACCATGGTCTGCATCTGAACAAATACGAATTGTTTGGCTTAATGTAGCTTGCGTGACAGTTAAGTTAATTGTCCCTCTATTACTAGGGTTTGCCACTTCATGCATTAATGAATATATATAAGTGCTACTAGATGTCGTCACATATTTCCAACAAGTTCTTTGAAAAGAATATTTTAATTGCGTTGATTTGCCATCTTCAAATCTATTTGCAGATGTCCTTGGGGCATAAAACTTATATGGGTTATTTTGGTTGGCATTCACAGTCGTTGTTTCCTGTCCATCTATTGAGTCTGTTGAAATAAGCGATGGCAACTTCTTTATGTTAATAGCACCAGCAAAACCATCTTGCCTACAAACATATAAAGTATCATCACTCTGATTATTGTTAGTTGTTATATCAAAACTTATAAAACCAACAGTTTTGGCAGAAAAGTTATTTCGTTTTGTAATATAAATCTGAACCTCGTTTAACGAATAAAAAACTTTTGATTTTATAAATTCGGCAGTTAAGCTCTTATTGGATTTAACGGATATATTTCTTGATATATTTTTATCTCCATCACTCCATTTATCAAATTCATAACCGTCATTTGCAACGGCAACAATGGTTATTTCTTCATCTTCGTCGTATGTTCCTGCACCATATACTTTGCCGTATGTTTGGTTATTTGATGCAAGCGTAATTGAATATTTTGTAATTGAACCATTACCACCACCATTATTACCATCACTATCGCAACCAACAAGCAATACCGAACCACAAACAATAATGAGTGCAAAACATACAAATATGCTTAAAATTTTTCTTTTCATAATTTACTCCTCTAAATTCTCTTTTAGTATAACATATAACAAAAATCAATGCAATAGCAAATAATAAATAATGACAAAAAAAATAGACTATTTGTTAATAGTCTATTTTTGTTTTTTTTTATTAAATCTCGTTTTTTGGATTGTCGCTATTGTTGTTTACATCGGTTCCGTAATATCCAAGACCAAGCATTGTAATTAAATAGATTGCTCCACCAAGGAATGCAATTATTATTGAAAGAACTCTGCCTGCATATGGAATAAAGTAAACTGCTCTACAAACAAGTGGTAAAAATGAGAACATTAAAGTAAAGAATATTTGCATGGTGCCAATACCCTTATCCTTTGCCCCAAGAACGGTAATTAAAACATAGAATAAAACTGCTGCACAAATTACACCTTTAATTACCCAATATATAATTGCACATTCTTTTGGCATTTCCCAAAAAATATTTAGTATAAAACCAAAACCCACCATAACGCCTATATATAAAAGTGCGCCAAGTATTCCATAAATTATTTTATTTGATTTGTTCATAAATCCCCCTTTTGACAATTATAAGTTAGCACATTTTTAACTATTTATCAAATAATTTTAACAAAATATATTCTTTACATTAAATAAAGTAAATATTTATATGCTCTTTTAAATAATGGTCGTTAGACTACCATCTGCCATTAAACATTAAATCTAAATAGCATCACATCGCCGTCTTGAACAACATAGTCCTTGCCCTCTATTCTTACTTTTCCATGCTCTTTTGCTTTTAAATACGAACCAGCAGAAACTAAGTCGTCATAGGACACCACCTCGGCCTTAATAAATCCTTTTTCAAAATCGGTATGAATTTTACCAGCCGCCTGTGGTGCTTTTGTTCCCTTTTTTATTGTCCATGCTCTAACTTCTTGTTCGCCTGCGGTTAAATAACTCATAAGCCCTAGCAATGAGTATCCAGCAACAACCAATTTTTCCAGTCCACTTTCGGTTATGCCAAGTTCCTGTTTAAACATTTCTCTTTCGTCCAAATCAAGCTTTGTTAATTCTTCTTCTATTTTGGCGCAAAGCGAAATAACCTCACTGCCCTCTTGCTTTGCAAAATCTTGTACTGCTTTTACATACTTGTTGTCATTATTGCCAATGTCTTGCTCGGAAATATTTGCGCAGTAGATAACCGGCTTGGTAGTAATTAGGAAAAACCCATTAACAATCTTCTGCTCTTCGTCAGAAAATGCAATGCTTCTTGCTGGTTTGTTATTTTCTAGTGCTTGTTTAATCTTGTTTAAAAGTTCAACTTCCATAATGGCAGTTTTATCGCCAACTTTGATTAGTTTGTTGCCTTTTTCTAGCCTTTTTGAAACCGATTCCAAATCGGCAAGAATTAACTCTAAGTTAATTATCTCTATATCTCTAATTGGATCCACGCCAGAATTGACGTTTATAATATTTGGGTCTTCAAAGCACCTAACAACATGCACAATTGCATCAACTTCTCTTATATGGCTTAAAAACTTATTGCCAAGCCCCTCGCCCTTGCTTGCACCCGCAACAAGGCCAGCAATATCCACAAACTCTATAACGGCAGGGGTGACCTTTTGCGTGTTATACATTTTAGCCAAAACATCAAGCCTTTCGTCTTTTACTGCCACAACGCCCACATTTGGCTCTATTGTGCAAAATGGATAATTTGCACTTTCGGCACCTGCCTCGGTGATTGCATTAAACAGAGTGCTTTTGCCCACATTTGGAAGCCCAACTACACCAATCTTCATAATTTTCTCCTGTAAAATTTATTTTAACAATGGCATATTAAAAATGCACGTTTTTGTATTGCAAGTTTATAATAAACACTTAAAAATAAAAAGTCAAATTATTTAGAATTCTTGCCTAAAAAGCCATAAATTTGGTATAATAAAATAGAAAAGAACAAAGGAGAAAAATATGAAAAAAGTAGTAGAATTTAAAAAATTACACCCAGACGCAATACTTCCAGACTACGCTCATGAGGGCGACGCCGGAATGGATTTGTACAGTATTCAAGAAGACGAAATTGCACCACTTAGTTGGAAGTTAATTCCAACCGGACTTGCCTGCAAACTCCCACATGGCACAAATGGAGAGGTTCGTTCAAAAAGCGGAATTGCATTAAAAAATGGAGTATTTGTTTTAAACACTCCCGGAACTGTTGATGAAAATTATAGAGGCGAAATTGGTGTAATTTTATACAATTTAAACACAAAAGAGCCATTTTTTATTAAAAAAGGGCAAAAAATAGCCCAATTTGTAATAAATGCCATTGAATATGTAAACACAACCGAAGTTGATGAACTGGATCAAACATCTCGTGGCGAAGGTGGTTTTGGCTCTTCTGGACTTGGAAAAAACAAAAAATAATTTTATTTGGTAGTTAAAAAAACAAGGCAAAACTAAATTTGCCTTGTTTTTTGTTAAATTATTTTACTGCTTCATCATCAATAGTTACGGCAGAACTTTTCTTTTTTGGTTTTTTGGCTGCAACTTGTGCAATAATCGCCGTCATACTATCGGTTAAACTTTTAACATTATTATCTAAATCCATTGTGTGTTCTATGTATGGTTTATTGTAATCTAAAAGTTCATCGGCGTGTGACATTTTTCCAACCATTTGCTCTAATTCTACAAGTCTGTACATTTTTCTTGCATCAAACTCGCCTTCAACCGCCATAGATATATTTGCATTTTTGTAAACATATTTAACGTAGTTATTAAAATCTTCATAGGTCATATTTTTTATTAGTCTTTCTACACGGGCTTGGTCAATAAATGGAAATCCCCAAATATAATCGCTCAAATTTTGTAAAGCAAAACCACTGTTTTGATCTTGACTTGTATCTAAAAGGTTAATGGCTTTTTGTTTTTCTTGATCAAACATCTTTTTAGAGTAACCATTTACGCCTAAGTCATAAATTGTATCACATAGTACCTTTATGGCTTTTCTCATTTTTGCTGCATTTGTAACAACTCTAAAATGCTTAAATAGTGCAGAACCCATATTTAAGTCTTGTTGATGCGCCGAATACACAAGTTGATTTTCGGTTCTAAATTTATCAAAAAGCACGCCACCGGCACCACTGCCGTTTAAACATAGTTCGTCCATAAATCCAAAAGCAAGTTCTTGCTCCATATCTATTGGATATTCGGTTCTTGTTCTAAGAAGCGTATCAATTTTAACATTGTGTGATGGCTCGTTTGGAGAAACCATAAGAGTGTTTTCTGTGGTATATTTTTCTGCCTCTGGCAATTCAACAATGTATTTTTTACTTTTTGCTCTAGGAAGCTTAGGGAAAACTTTATCTCGCAAAATGTCAAGCACTTCTTCTGCCGATTTACTAGATGAAATGGAAATTATAAGATTGTCTGTATTAAAATATCTTCTTGCGTATTCGTTAATAATTTCTGGAGTCATCATTTTTAGCGTCTTTGAACTGCCAAGCACATCTAATGAATTGTATGTGGTTATTCTGTATTCTTTATCTCTTAATGAGTTAAGTAGCAAATGAAATGCATTTGGTGGATTTTTTTCCATTCTGTCCTTAATCATGTCTATTTCATGTTTAACAACTTCTATTTCTTTGTCTATTTCTTTTTGGCTAATTCTTTTTTTTGTAATGGTTTTCATGCAAGTTTCAATAGCTTGTTCTAAATCATCGTCCAACGCATCAAAAACATGACAAATGCAATGTTGTGATGTAAACGCATTTGTAAAAAGTTGTTTAATTTCACAATCCTCTATTAGTTTTTTTGTTTGCTTTGTAGATTCTCCCACCAAAAACAAATGCTCAACTAAATGACTAAGTCCTTTGTACTTTCCATCTAGTTTTGCACCACCAGAAAAACCAAGAACAACTGAAGTTCTTGTTCCTTTTGGTTGCTTTTGATAAATTACTGTTGCACCATTATCTACTTCAAATACTGTTTGTTTTACTGCCATTTTAACCCCCAAGTTGTTATTGTGAGAGTATTTTATCACAAAAAAAACAAAATTTCAAGATAATTTTTTTACAATATATTTGCTTTACTTTTTTTGTGTTTTTTGTTAAAGTGTGATTGTTAAAATTTAATACCGCAAATCTTATTACACAAACATTTTGCCATGCAAAAAACATAGCCATAAATACTATATGTTTGTAAAAAAAAACATGCCCACTTAGGTTGTTTGTATAAGATGTGTTTTAATGCTCCCATAGCTGTTATATAGTATATATTTCACTATGGGAGCCCTTGCTCCCATAGTGAAATGGATATCACACGAGTCTTCGGAACTCGGTTTAGGGGTTCGAGCCCTCTTGGGAGCGCCAAAAAAAGTCCGATTTTACGGGCATTTCAGCGATTTTCATTAGTCGCTGATTTTTTTATTATTAAAAAAAACTCAACATAAATTTGTTGAGTTTGTTATAATATATGCACATCTTCATTTATCTTGTTTTTTTTGTAGGTTGAGCAAAAATTGATTGAGTTTGAGCTTGCAATCTTTTCTGTTTTTCAGATTTATAATAATCATAATTACCTAAATATGTTGAAATATGCCCATCATGAAATTCAATAGTCTTTTCGGCAAGTTTATTTATAAAATATCTATCATGCGAAACAAAGATTACAGTACCATCAAAATTTTCAACAGCTTTTTCTAATACCTCTTTAGTTGGTATATCAACATGGTTTGTTGGTTCGTCAAATACAAGGCAATTGACATTGTGTTGTAAAAGACTAGCAAGCCTTACTCTAATCCTTTCGCCTCCGGATAAATTTTTAACCCTTTTATTGACATCTTCTTTATAAAATTGAAAAGCTGCTAAAACTTGTCTTGCTTTTTGTTCATTTAAAGCTGTTTCTTCTTTAAAATAATCCAATAATGTATGCCCATCATTATCAAAATTTATTATTTGAGGCAAATAACCAATTTTAACACTTGGTCCAACTATAACTTCGCCAGAGTGTGCCAATTCCTGCTTACCTAAAAGAGTTTTTACAAACGTAGACTTACCACTTCCGTTAGCACCTATAAGCGCAATCCTTTCACCTGCTTTAATTATAGTGGAAACATTATCTAATATTTTTCTTCCATCTGGTGCAAACACCGTTAAATTGTCAGTTTCAAATACTCTTTTACTTGATTTTCTATCTTCAATAAAGCCAATATTGATTTTACGCTGTTCTTGTGGACGTTCAACTTTTCTTGACAAAATACGATCTAATTGTGTTTGAAGAGCGTGCGCTCTGTTGCATAGGGTAGAACTGTTAGTAGCCATACCTCTTTCAGAAAAATACTTAATTTGTTCTTGCAGACGTTTTATAACTAATTGTTGATCTTGATAGGCTGCAAGTTGCTTTTCAAAATCTCTCTCTCGTTCTTCTAAATATCCCGTGTAATTTGTAGAATAAACCTTTGGCTCAATTCCTGAAAGATCTAAAATTTTATTTGACATTCGGTCCAAGAAATATCTATCATGCGAAACAATAACGCTTGCACCTTTAAAACTTTTTATATAGTTTTCCAACCATTCTATTCTTTCTATATCCAAATGGTTTGTAGGTTCATCCAAAAGTAATAAATCAGGCTTTTGGAGTAATGCCTTAGCAAGTTGCACTAATGTTTTTTCGCCGCCAGAAAGTGTAGTGTAAGTTTGATATAACATATTGTTATCAATATTCAAACCAGAACACACTGTGCCAATTTTTACACCTATGTCATACCCGCCTATATTACTAAATTCTTCAATTAGTTTGCAATATCTTTCTAAGGCTTTATCATATTGTTCTTGAGAATCTGGGTTTGCCATAATATCTTCATACTTTTTGAGTAAATTTGACAATTTATTAATTTCAACAAAAGCCTCTTTTATTACATCAATAACCAACCTATCATCAACCTTATCAGAAGATGTTTGATCCAAATAAACAACTGATGCACCTTTTTTTATATTTACAGAACCTTTATCAGCTTTCTCTAAACCAGCAATTAATTTAAGAAGAGTAGATTTACCACAACCGTTTGGGCCCACTATTGAAATAGATTCTCCTTCGTTAAGCGAAAAAGAGACATCTTCAAAAAGCTGTCCGTAACCAAAATTTTTTGATAATTTGTTTACATCTAGAATAATCACTGATCAAATTCTCCTTAATATTATTATAATTTTAGCATATTTTTATGATAAATCAAGTTAATATAAACAAAACCTTCTAGTATCACGAATTTTTGCAAGAAAAATGCAAAGTTTTTCAAAAGTGCCATTTTTTAGTTTATTATTTTTGTAAAGTGTTGTTTAATGATGTTTATAAAATATAAATTGCCAAAATGCTAGAAAAATAAAGCATTTCAGCGATTTTATAAACGATAAAATTTGGTGAAAAACGACACAAAATCTCGAACCCACGATAAAAGGTTTCAATTTCTTCGGAACTCGGTTTAGGGGTTCGAGCCCTCTTGGGAGCGCCAAAAAAAAATTCATACTAATTGATGTATGGATTTTTTCTTTAATTCTTATACATCTGTTTTAATGCTCAAAAATCATAATTTTGATGTGGATAGACAAAAAAAAAACACCAAATTAACTTTGATGCTTTTTAATTATTTTTATTTATACTCTATAACATTTACAAAT
>JAGCEE010000241.1 GCA_017650795.1 Clostridia bacterium
CAAGTTGGCGGTAGAATGAGAGTAAACACAGATGGTGAGTTAACACAGTGGTATTTTAGACCTTATCCTAATCATGACATTTGTGGTCAAATTGTATACATTACTGACGAGGTATAAAATTATGGTTGAGATTTTATTACAGGCAATTTTAGACCTTTTAACAGACTTTTTTAACGAGGTGAATTAAATATGGGCATACCTTTAAAGAAATATCCTTATACAGACTTTCATGAATTGAATCTTGATTATATTCTTAATGAGTTAAACAAGATCAAAGATGCAGATACTAATATGAGTGCATACATACATGATATTGAAGTATCTGATGGTGTCATTACTGTAAAAAATTGTGCTGGTGATGTTGTGGCAACTATTGATACAATACAAAAGGCAATTTTTACAGTTACAGGTATTAGCGGTTCTAATAGCGGTTTTACTGTTTATGATGGTGGGGGTAATAATACTTTTGTTTATTATCCGGTTAGAACATTGTTTGCCGTCATTGATGAATATAGTGCTTTCCCGGCAACAATGGATGTTGGTGATTCATCATATTTCAACATTGATACAACTGCTCATAATCTTTATTATGATAATTATGAAAATATGATACAGGACATTGACAAGGGTAGAAGTGTCAGAATTGTATTAGCTGATGATGAATTTAATGCAAAATATGCAGTACCTGTTTACATGTCAAATGGTGAACTGTATTGTGACATGGTTGTTTATGCAAATAACACCGCAACATGGAAAAGTTTTGCTTTATCTTTTGAAAGTTTTGGTGTACCACCAACACAAAGACTGATAATAACAAGGGTTAAATAATATGCCTGACTTACAGCGTGCTATTGACCTTGCAATGTCTTACTGCTGGAATGAAACGCATGGTTATGCCCTAGGTGGTTTAGGTTATCCAACTTTTGATTGCTCGGGTTTAATCATGCGTTCATTATTTGAGGCTGGTTTTAACATGCCAACAGACCAACATGGTAATCTTGAACACAAGGGTACTGCATATCTTGTAAATTGTGGTATGACTTCTGAAGATGTTTTAGGTAATGCCGGGTTTATAGAAACTCAAGTCACATCAAGTGTGTTTGATCTTCAACCCGGTGATATTGTTGTTATGAACCATACCAATTGGAGTGGTGGACATGCTTTCATTTATAATGAAAATGTAATTGCATACACTTCAACATTATCAGGTGACAATATAAATTACCCAAATACTATTGGTTTAAGCGGTAAAGCAAAGATTGAGGCATCCAAAACAAGATCATGGAATGTTTCAACGGCTGATGACCCTAACCCCAATACCGGGGCATGTACTGAGGTGTGGGTGCATAATTTTGATTGGTCATATCTGTTTGGCGGTTATGATTATAATGACCCCGGTGATAATATAACAATATGTAGATACCCCGGTGGTTTAAATCCTACACATAATAGAATAAGAAAATTCTTTTTAGTTTCAAAATGAGGTATTAAATTATGTCTTTAACAATTAAGGTTGGTATAACATCAAAAGCTAGGAATTCAACACGGCAAACATTTGACTATGGTACAGAAGTAACATTGTCATGCACATTAAAAAATTTTACAAGTGAACATGAACCAACATTCATTGTTAAAGGGTTGACACATGGTGTCAATTACAATTTTGTGCAATGGGGAAATAACTATTATTGGATAACCAATATTGTATATCAGACATATGACCTGATTGAAATTTCATGCACACTTGATGTACTCGCAACATTTAAAGACTATATCAAAAACACTAATTATTATCTGTTATATGCTGACAGAACACATTGGAATGAATATGTTGACGACATGCGTTTTCAACCCGAAAAAACTGCACAAAATGTGGCAATACAACAGTTTAATATTTTTCACACCTCAGACCCGACAGGTCACTCAATGTCAATTTCTTCAACTGGTACTGTGTTTGTGCGAGTTATGGAAACCGGTGAAACATCACCATCAGGTTCATTATCAACACTTTACCCGCCTAACTATTCCTATCTTGAACATCAGGGTGTAAATACTTATGCTTTTACACCAACCAATTTTAAAAAGTGCCTTATGGATTTAACTGACGCATGCACCGCAATTGTTGACCCGGCAACTGGTACACCTTCTTTAACTGATGTTGAGTTTATCCAGTCTGTATGTAAATTATGGTCGGCAATGGGTGGTGCCGGTTCTTGGCGACAGAATATTTTAAGTGTAATATTTGTACCTATTGATTATGGGAGTATTACATATAGTGGGCAATCCGGTGTTAGTTCACCAATGTCTGTAAATTTTGATGGTCTGTTTTTTGGTTGTGTACCATCAATAGTAC